>NZ_JBJLSF010000124.1:0-9796 GCF_050871885.1 Kineococcus aridisoli
CAGGCTTACGCGCCCCGGCCGCCCGCGCGGGGGGACTCGCCCGGGGGGCGCCCCGCGGCGGGTCCCCCCGCCCGGGGCGGGACCGCGGACCTGGTGCTGATCGGCTCCAGCACCGGCGGTCCCGCGCTGCTATCGGCGCTGCTGTCGCAGTTCCCCGCCGACTTCGCCGCGCCGGTCGTCATCGCCCAGCACATGCCGGCCTCCTTCACCGGTGCGCTGGCCGGCCGGCTGGACGCCTCCTGCGCCCTGCCGGTGCAGGAGGTCACCGGCCTGGTGCCGGTGCTGCCCGGGCACGTGTACGTCGCCCGCGGCGACGCCGACGTCGTGCTCGGCCGGCGCGGGGGAGAGCTCGTGGTGCGGCCCGCCCCGGCGGGCCCGACCTACCGCTGGCACCCCAGCGTGGACCGGCTGGTCGCCAGCGCGCTCGAGCACGTCGACCCCCGCCGCACCGTCGGCGTCCTGCTCACCGGCATGGGCGACGACGGAGCCGAGCAGATGGCGCAGCTGAAGGCCCGCGGCGGGCGCACCGTCGCCGAGTCCGAGGAGTCGGCGGTCGTGTGGGGCATGCCAGGCCAGCTGGTGGCCCGCGACGGCGCCACCCGGGTCCTGCCCGCCGAGCAGATCGCGGCGCAGGTCGTCGCCTGGGGCTGACCGCCCTCCCGACCCCGACCCGTCCCACCACCCGAACGACCCCCCCGCACGCAGCACCACCGAGGAGGAGCCATGGGCCTGGTCAAGAAGGCCACCGCCGCAGCCCCCGCCACCGACCGGCGCGAGGTCGACCGCGACCTGGACGGCCTGCTGGCCCAGCTGCGCAGCGCCGACGCCGAGGAGCGCCGCCGCGCGGCCCTGGACCTGGCCGGCGTCGCCGAGGCCGTGCCGGCGCTGCTGGAGGCCGCCGACGCCGAGCGCCAGCCCACCGTGCGCGACGCGGTGCTCACCACCCTGCTCGCGCACGACCTGCCCGAGGTGGCCCGGCACCTGGCCGGCTGGCTCGCCGACGACGACGCCGCCCGCCGCAACGCGGCCGTCGCCACCCTGCAGGCCATGCCCGTCGGCGCGGCGAGCGTGCTCGACGCGCTGCTGACGACCGGCGACGTGCGGGTGCGCACCCTGGCCGTCATGGTCATCAGCGCCCTCGCCCACCCCGGCGTGCCGGACTGGCTGGAGGTGGTCGTCGACGCCGACCCCGACGAGAACGTCGTCGCGGCCGCCGTCGACACCGCCCAGCAGCTGGACGAGGCCCTGGCCCGGCAGCTGTCCGCCGCGGCCGCCGCCCGCTTCCCCGCCAACCCCTACCTGCAGTTCCTGGCCACCCTCGCGGCGGGTGCCCGGTGAGCCTGCCCGGCACCACCACCGCGGGCGCCGCCGGCGGCCAGCTCACCGACGCGCAGTTCGCCCGCGTGCGCGAGTGGGTCTACCGGCGCACCGGCATCCAGTTCGGCGACAACAAGCGGTACTTCGTCGACAAGCGCGTCAGCACCTGCGTGCGCGAGAACGGCGGCGACTTCAACCTCTGGTTCGCGTCCCTGCGCACCGGGGCCAACGAGCGCGTCGCCCAGCAGCTGGTCAACGAGCTGACGGTCAACGAGACGTACTTCCTGCGCGAGGACCACCAGTTCGACTCCCTGGTCCGCACGGTCCTGCCCGGGATCGCCGAGACCCGCCGCGCACGCCGCGACCCGGCCCCGATCCGGATCCTGTCCGTGCCCTGCTCGACGGGGGAGGAGCCGTACTCCATCGCGATCCGGCTGCTGACCGACTGGCCGGGCATCGAGGAGTTCGACGTCGAGATCGTCGCCGCCGACATCGACACCCGCGTGCTGGACCTCGCGCAGCGCGGTGAGTACGGGGCGCGCTCCATGCACCGCGTCCCACCGGCGATGCGCAGCACGTTCTTCGAGCGCGCCGAGGGGGACCGCTACCGGGTCCGCGAGGACGTGCGCGAGGCCATCGACTTCACCACCGCGAACCTCTGCGACACCGCGCAGATGCGCTCCTTCCGCGCCTTCGACGTCGTGTTCTGCCGCAACGTCCTCATCTACTTCGACGAGGTCTCCTCCCGGCGCGCCGCGGAGAACCTCTTCGGCGCGCTGCGCCCCGGGGGTTTCCTCTTCCTCGGCCACTCGGAGTCCATGAGCCGCATCTCACCCATCTTCGACCCCGTCCGGTTGCCGGAGGGGATCGTGTACCAGCGTCCCGCGATCGGAGCCACGGCATGAGCGAGCCCACCGAGAACGCCGACCCCGCGCAGCCGTCGCGGGGGCTGGCGCTGGTCGTCGACGACGCCCCGACGGTGCGCATGTACCACGGTGGCCTGCTGCGAGCGGCGGGTTTCACCGTCGAGGAGGCCGGCAACGGCTTCGAGGCCCTGGAGATGCTGCTGGTGCAGCGCTACGACCTCGTGGTCACCGACGTCAACATGCCGCAGATGGACGGCCTCACGCTCGTGCGCCGCCTGCGCGGGGAGGCCCTGGCCCGCTCGGTGCCCGTCATCACCATCAGCACCGAGTCCCAGGAGTCCGACGCCGACGCCGGCTATGCGGCCGGCGCGAACCTCTACCTCGTCAAGCCGGTGGCGCCCGAGCTGCTCACGCGGGTCGCCGACCTGCTCACCTCGCCCCTGCCGTCCTCGCCCACCCCCACCCCCAGCTCAGCCCCCAGCCCGACCCCCGGGAGCCGGTCGTGACCAACCCCCTGCTCGTGCAGTTCGTCGCCGAGTCCGCCGACCTGCTCGCCGACGTCGACGAGGGCCTGCTGCGCCTGGAGGCCGACCCCGGCGACGGCGAGCTCGTCAACGCGGTCTTCCGCGCCGCCCACACCTTCAAGGGCTCCTCCGGGCTGTTCGACCTGCCGGAGCTGACCCGCCTCACCCACGCCGCCGAGGACCTGCTGGACGCCGTGCGCGCCGGCCGGCTGGCGCTGACCCCGGACATGGTCGACGCGCTGCTGTGGGCCTTCGACACCGTCCGGCGCTGGATGCCGGTCATCGAGGCCACCGGCCGCACCCCCGAGGACGCCGGCCGCGAGGCCGACACCCAGTCGGCGATGCTGCGCTCCTGGCTCGGCGGGTCCCCGTCGGCCGCGGCGGCCACCGGTGCCGTCGTGGAGGCCCCCGCGGCGCCGGCGGCGCCGGTGGACCTGCCCGGCTGGGTGCTGGACCTGCCCGTCGACCACCTGGAGCAGCTGCGGACCTGGCTGGCGACCACCGGCGCGAGCGTGCGCGCGGTGCGCTACGAACCCGACGGCGCGTGCTTCTTCCGCGGCGAGGACCCGCTGAACCTCTTCCGCCAGGTGCCGGCTCTGGAGCTGCTGCACACCGCCCCGGCCGAGCCGTTCGCCGGCATCGACGAGATCGACGAGTACGAGTGCGTGCTGCGCTTCACCGCGCTGACCCGCGCCGCCGCCGGCGAGCTCGCGCACGTCTTCCGCTACGTGCCCGAGCAGGTCGAGGTCGTCGAGGTGTCCGCCGAGGGCCTGGCCCGGCTGCTGGACGGCCCGCCCGCGCCCGCCGCCGGCGAGGCGGCCGGGAGCGCCGAGCCGACCGCCCCGGTCGCCGACCCGCTGCACGCCCTGCTGCTGCAGGCCCAGTGCCGCCTGCTCGCGCACGTGGGCGCCGCCGGCGACGACATCGCCGACGGCCCGCCGCCGGGCGCCGCGCGCGTGCGCTCGGCCGCCGGGGTGGCGCTGCGCGTGGCCACCGCCGCCGGGGTGGACACCGCCCCGGGCGTCGCCGCCCTCGCGGAGTTCCTGGCCACCGGTGCCGCCGGTCCGCTGGTCGCGTGGATCGCCGACGTCACCGCCGGTGCGGGCGCCCCGGCGCCCACCGTCGCCGAGCAGGGCGCCGCGGCCGCGGCGCAGGGCCCGGCCGCCGTGCCCGGCCCGCGCACCTCCCCGGAGGACCCCGCACCCCGCGCCGGCGACGCCGGCGGGAGCGCCGGCGGGAGCGCCGACGCCGCCCCCGCCGAGGACGCCTCCCGCGCCAGCCGCGTGCTGAAGGTGGAGCAGGCCAAGGTCGACAAGCTGCTCGACCTCGTCGGCGAGCTCGTCGTCGCCAAGAACGCCCTGCCGTTCGTGGCCCAGGAGGCCGAGGACGCCGGCTCGCGCGCCCTGGCGCGCCGCGTCCTCGACGAGTACGCCGTCGTCAGCCGCGTCAGCGAGGAGCTGCAGCAGGCCGTCATGGACGTGCGGATGCTGCCGGTGTCCACGGCCTTCGCCCGCGCCCCGCGCCTGGTGCGCGACCTGTCGCGCAAGCTGGGCAAGAAGGTGCACCTGGTGCAGGAGGGCGAGGAGACCGCCGCGGACAAGGACGTCATCGAGATGCTCGCCGAGCCGCTCGTGCACCTGGTCCGCAACAGCCTCGACCACGGCATCGAGACCCCCGAGCAGCGCGTGGCCGCCGGCAAGCCCGAGGAGGCGACGCTGCTGCTGCGCGCGGCCCCCGACGGTGACGCCGTCCTCGTCGAGATCGTCGACGACGGCCGCGGCATCGACACCGACGCCGTGCGCCGCAAGGCCTACCAGCGCGGGCTGATCGACGAGCACGCGCTGGAGTCGATGTCCGACGAGGACGCCGCCCAGCTGATCTTCGCCCCCGGCTTCTCCACCGCCGAGGTGATCTCGGACGTCTCCGGCCGCGGTGTCGGCATGGACGCCGTCCGCAGCTCCATCGAGCGGCTCGGCGGTTCGGTGACCACGGAGAACCGCCGCGGGCAGGGGCTGACGGTCCGGCTGCGGCTGCCGCTGACGATGGCGGTCTCCCGGGTGCTGCTGCTGACCGCCGGCGGCCAGCGCTTCGGCGTGCCGCTGGACGACGTGGTGGAGACCGTCCGCGTCGACCGCGCCGACGTCACCCGCGTCGCCGGCCACCCCGTCCTCGCCCTGCGCGACGACGTGGTGCCGCTGGTGCCGCTGGGCGGCCTGCTGGGCACCGGCGGGGACCTGGACGCCGAGGCGCTCAACGTCCTCGTCGTGCGCACCGGCACCGGGCCGCTGGGGCTGGTGGTGGACCGCTTCCACCAGAACACCGACGTCATCCTCAAGCCCCTCGAGGGCTTCCTCGCCGGCACCCCCGGCTACTGCGGCACCGCCCTGCTGGGCGACGGCCTCGTCCTGCTGGTCCTCGACGTCAAGGAGCTGAACTCCCGTGCCGCTGCACTTCGCTGAGAACACCGCCGTGCTGAGCGGCACGGTGGTCGTCGACGAGGCCGAACCCCTCGCCGCGTGGCTGCGCACCACCCCCGGGCCGCTGGCCGACCTGGCGGCGTGCGCGCACCTGCACACCGCTGCGCTGCAGGCGCTCATGGCCGCCCGGGTCAAGGTGGCGGCCGCACCTGCCGATGACTTCCTCCGGGCCTGGGTCCTGCCGCTGCTGGAGACCGCCCCCGCCGAGGGAGCAAGCCTCGCCGAGACCCCCGCCGAAACCCCCGCCGAAACCCCCGCCGAGAGCCTCGCCGAGGTCCCCGACGCGGTGCCCACCGAACACCCCGCACCGGAAGAGGTCCCCTCATGACCACCGTCATGCTCGTCGACGACTCGCCCACCATGCTCATGAGCATCAAGTCCATCCTCACCAAGGAGGGCCTGGCGGTCGAGACCGCCGGTGACGGCCAGGAGGCGCTGGAGCGCATCAAGGCCGGGCTGAAGCCGAACCTCGTCATCAGCGACGTGAACATGCCCCGCCTGGACGGCATCAGCTTCGTGCGCGAGGCGCGCCGCGCCGGCCTGCGCTTCACGCCCATCCTCATGCTCACCACCGAGTCCGAGCAGACCAAGCGCGACGAGGCCAAGGCGGCCGGCGCCACCGGCTGGCTCGTCAAGCCGGTGCAGGCCGACGCGCTCATGGCCGTCGTCCGCCAGGTCGTCCCGGGAGCCTGAGGTGGGCGTCCTGCGCAGGAGGGAGCAGGTGGTGCAGGAGCAGCCGTCGTTCGACGTGGCCGCGGCCACCGAGGTGCTGGGCCGCTCCGGGCAGCTGCTGGACGTGCTCGGCGCCCAGCTCGGCGACGTGGTCGCCGGCACCGAGGAGGCCGCGTTCGGCCTCATCAGCGAGGTGCAGCAGATCGACGGCCACGTGGAGCTGATGAGCTCGCTGGCCGACGAGCTGGTGCGCCGCTGCGAGCAGGACGCCGACGCGGTGGCCCGCCGCAGCCGGGAGAACGCCGCCGACGTCGCCGAGCTCGTGCAGCTGGTCACCGACCGCGACCGCTCGGTGCTCGACCTCGTCGGCGAGGTCCGCGCGCTCGACCGCGAGGTCGACGCCATCGCCGCCGTCGCGCACGCGACGACGATCCTGGCGCTCAACGCCAAGATCGAGGCGGTCCGCGCCGGCGACGCCGGCGAGGGCTTCTCCGTGGTCGCCGACGAGGTGCGCGAGCTGTCGCGCCAGTCCGCGCAGGCCGCGGCCAGCGTGCGCGCCGGCATCACCCGGGTCACCACCCTCATGGAGGAGCGCCTGGGCAGCGACACCGGTTCCGCCGGCAGCTCCTCCGAGCAGATCAACGCCCGGCTGGAGGGCATCGCCGGCGCCCAGCAGGAGGCCTCGGAGGTGCTCAGCGCCGGTGTCGGCGCCACCCGCGAGGTGGCCGACCGGATCGCCGGCTCGGTCACCGACCTGGGTGCCCGCACCACGGCCGCGCTCGCGCAGACGCAGTTCCAGGACATCACCCGCCAGTCGGTGGGGTCCGTCACGGCGGCGCTGGAGGAGCTCGGCCGGCAGCTGGCCGTGGTGACCGGGCACCTGCGCGGCGAGCAGGACGCCGAGGCGCTGCGCGCCCTCGACGACGCCGTCGCCGCGCTGCAGGCCTCCTACGTCTCCCAGCGCCAGCGCGCCGTGCACTCCGGCCGGGGGGCGGGTGCCCCGGCGCCGGCGCAGCCGGCCGCGCCGGTCATCGAGCTGTTCTGACGGGCGCCCGGCCGCCCGGCGCCCCGGCGCCGGGCGGTCAGTCGCCCGACAGCGAGAAGTGCTGGTAGTCCTTCAGCGAGCTCCAGTCCCCGCCCCAGGAGAAGCCGCGGTCGGCGAAGGCCCGCACCACCGCGTCGTCGGCGAGCACGACGCCGGGGGCGGGGGTGCGCCGCACGAACGCCCGGCCCTCCTCCGGCAGCACCGTGGTGCCCCTGACGTAGGGGTTCTGCACGGGGTTGAGGTCGATCGCGGTGCCGTAGGCGTGCTCGGAGAACCCCGTGCCGCCGGTGACCGGGCGGCAGTTGAACGCCGAGGTGTTGTTCGCGGCCATCGAGGCCTCGTCGGAACCGCCGAAGGCGTCCACCGGCTGCGCCTGCGCGAGGGGGAAGCGCACCGCGTACAGGTCGGCCAGGACGTCGGCCACCGGCTGCGCGACGTCCTCGCGCACGACGAGGCGGCCGGTGGCCACCGCGCCGGCGAGGTCGACGTGGGTGAACGTCACCATCCGCAGCTGCTGCGGGCCCACCGGGCAGCCGGGGCGCCAGCTGGCGGGCAGGTCCGCGGCGCTCACGGGGGTGATCGTCGAGGTGTAGGTGGGCAGCTGCGGGTGCGCCGCGCTCCTGGCCCCGCGGGCGAGGTCCGGTGCGTCCTGCGCGGTCGCGGCCGGCGCGGCGGGCGCCGCGGCCCCCGCGGGTGCGCAGGCGGGCAGCGCGAGCAGCGGCACCGCGAGCAGCGCGGTTGCGGCGGAACGGATCCGGTCCATCACCGCACGGTAGTCGAGCTGCCGCGGGTCCGCCCCGTCCCGACGTGTCGCGGCGCCCGTGCTCCCGGGGTCCCGCTGCAGGGGCCTGCTCCCGCGGCCCGGCGTGGGGGATCGCCCGGCCGCGGGAGCAGGGGACTCAGGCCGCGCGGGAGGCCGCGGCTCGCGCGACGGCGGCGTCGGCCACGTCGACCGTGACGTCAGCGGTGGCGCCCGCCGTGCCGCCAGCGGTGCCGTCAGCGGTGCCCGGCTGCCCGGTGCGGCGCTGGAGGAGGTCGGCGACCGCGAAGAGGAACACCGCCGGGCCGGCCATCTCGCAGCCCTCCTCGAGCGTCTGCAGGGCGCCGAGGAGCAGGCCCTGCTCGCTGAACCCGGCGTCGCTGAGGGCGTTGGCGACCATCTCCAGGCCGACGGACCCGCCGACGTAGAGGGCGCCGCCGAGCAGGACGAGCGCCGCGGTGCGCCGCGGCAGCGCCAGCAGGAAGCGCGCGTAGACGGCGAACAGGGCGAGGACGACGGGAGCGGCCGCGGCGACCCAGGCGTACTTGAAGATCCCGGAGTCGCCGACGAGGGCGCTCATCGGGCCGACGAACCTCTCGTGCAGCGCGACGAGCTCGTCGAGGGAGAGGTAGCAGAACCCGGCGCCGAGCACGGCCCAGTGCCAGCGCCAGCGCTCGCCGCGCGCGAACGCGCGGCGGGCGACGTCGAGGACGACCAGGCCCACGACGGTCAGCAGGACCGTGGAGTACCAGGACGGCAGGTTCGTCTCGGCGTTGACGTCGACGAACTTGGCGGCGGAGACGACCAGGGGTGCGTCGACGCCCAGGCCGACGGTGGCCAGGTGGAAGGCGTAGGAGAGCGCGGACAGCCCGGCGGCGGCCGCGAGCAGCGCGAGCAGCAGGCGGCGCGGGGGCACGGAGGTGGTGAGCACGGCGACACTCCCGGTCGGGGGGCTCCGCTGGGCGGGCGGAGAGCGGGCGCTCAGGTTAACCACGGATGAACCAGTGGTGAACCGGAATGGCTAGCCCGAATGGGGGACGTTGAGCACTTGATCACCCGGTGTCGACGACCGGTCGACCGGTGGTCAACGGCCGGCGACGACGAGTGGTCCGCTGCTCCACAGCCGGTCACCGATGCTCAGCTCCCGGCCGGCGCCTCCAGCCGCCCGTCGACCAGCTCCAGCACCCGGTCGGCGCGGTCCACGCCCTCGCCGCGGTGGGCCAGCAGCAGCACGGCCGTCGCGCCGCGCGCCTCGAGCAGGTCCGCCACCAGGGCCGCGCCCGTGGCCTCGTCCAGCCCCTCCGACGGCTCGTCGAGGACGAGCACCCGCACGTCCGACAGCAGCGCCCGCGCCATGGCGAGCCGGCGCCGCTCACCGCCGGAGACCGGCGCCCCGCCGTCCCCGAGCGGGCTGTCCAGCCCCGCCGGCAGCGCCGCGCACCAGGCGTCCAGGCGCACCCGCTGCAGCACCGCGCGCAGCGCGTCGTCGCCGGCGTCCGGGGCGGCCAGCCGCAGGTTCTCGCGCAGGCTGGTGGCGAAGACGTGCTCGTCGTCGCCGACGCGGCCCACCACCCGGCGCACGTCGTCGCCGAGCAGCTCCTGCGTCGGCACGCCGTCCAGCAGCACCTGCCCGCCCACCGGGTCCAGGAAGCGCTGCACCACGGCGGCCAGCGTCGACTTGCCCGAGCCCGAGGGCCCGCGGACCGCGACCACCTCGCCGGGCGTCAGGTCCAGGTCGAGCCCGCGCAGGCACGGCCGCTCCCAGCCGGCGACCACCCCGCGCAGGCGCAGCACCGGCCCGCCCGGCAGCGGTGCCGGCAGCGGCCGCGGCTGCGCCGGCTCGGCCGCGGCCGGCGGTGTCGCCAGCAGCGCCTCGCTGCGCCGGCGCGCCTCGCGGGCCCGCTCGCGCGCGCGGGCGGCGTCGGGCAGGCCGCGGGTGGCGTCGGCCAGCACCACCCCCGCCAGCACGACGGCCGCCGCCCACGCCGTCGCCACGCCCGTGCCCGCGGGCGCGGCGAGCGCACCGGCGGTGGCGGCCAGCGCCAGCGTCACCGCTCCGGCGCCGAGCGCGTGCAGCGCCGCCGGGGGGGCCGCGGGGGCGGGGCCGGGGGGGGGGGGGGGGGGGGGGGGGGGGG
>NZ_JBJLSF010000125.1:0-9640 GCF_050871885.1 Kineococcus aridisoli
TGATCTTGCGCGGTGCACCGCGCAAGATCACCGCGGGAGGTGCGACGCGGGGGCGCCGGGTCAGGGCTGCCGGGGCCTCACTTGCGGCCGGTGCGCCAGCGCATGCCCCAGCCGTAGGCCTCGTCGAGGGCCTGCTGGCCGCCCTGGACGTAGCGGACCTCGCGCTGCACGGAGACCTCGCGGCCGTCGGAGACGATCTGCGCGATGGCGCACATGGGCGAGCGGTCGTCGTGCTCGTCGAGGCGGACCTCGACCTCGGGGCCGCTGGCCGGGTGCAGGGTCACCACGCCGTCGGCGGCGGCCCAGTTCGGCACGCCCTCGTAGATGAAGGCGAAGACGAGGACGCGCTTGATCTTCGCGGGGTCGCGCAGGTCGACGTAGAGGTTCTCCCCGCCGCCGCCGGTGCGGTCGTCGCCGTCCAGCCAGACGAGCGGGTCGCCGGCGGCGCGGTCGCGGAAGGCGTTGCCGAGGGCCTGCACGACGCCCTTGGAGCCGTCGGTGAACTCGTAGAGCGCGCCGATGTCCAGGTCGATGCCACCGCTGCCCGCGGTGGCGGCCGCCTTGAGCTTGGAGAAGAAGCCGCCGCCGGAGGCGGGGGCCTGCCCGGCGGGTCGCGCGTTCCACGCCAGGTGCACGCGCAGGGTGCCGCCGGCCGACCCGGCCTTGGACAGCGAGACCTTCGGCGCCGCCTTCGTCAGGGTCACCTTGGACAGGGACAGCGGGCTGCCCGCCGCGCTGCCCGACGAGCCGCCCGCCGCGGGCGGGGTCGCGGAGGGTTCCGGGGAGCCCGGCTTCTTGCTGTAGTCGATGGCCACGGCCCGTCAACGAGCTCTGCGCGCGGGAAGTGCCCGCTCAGCCCTCGCGGGCGGCGGCCTCGACGAGCGCGACGGCGTCGGCCAGGCCCAGGCGCCGGTCCGCGCGGCGCAGCCGGCGCACCTGGTGCACGCGGCCCTCCTCCGGCGCCTGCGCCAGCAGCTCGCGCACCCGCTGCAACGGCCAGTCGCCGGTGGCGGCGGCGGAGCGCTCGCGCCGGCGGCGCTCCATCGACACCGACAGCACCAGGCCGCCGGCGACCATCAGCCACGCCCCCGCGGAGGTGTCGCCCTGCAGCACGGTGACGACCCCGGCCAGGACGGCCACCGCCGCCAGGACCGCGGCCGCCCACCGCAGCGCCGCCGGGGTGCTCACGTCCACGGTCCGGCCAGCAGGGCGCCGGTCAGCGGCGCGGACGGGTCGGCGGCCAGGTCCAGGCCGGAGGCGGGGGCACCGGCGCGCACGAGCAGGTCGCCGACGGCGGCGATCATCGCGCCGTTGTCGGTGCACAACCGCACCGGCGGCACCCGCAGCTGCAGACCGGCCGCGGCGCAGCGCTCCTCGGCCAGCGCCCGCACGCGGGAGTTGGCCGCGACACCGCCCACGAGCAGCAGCGCGTCGACGCGGTGCTCGATGCACGCGGCGACGGCCTTGCGGGTGAGGACGTCGGCGACGGCCTCCTGGAAGCTGGCCGCGACGTCGGCGACCGGCACCTCGCCGCCGGCGTCGACGCGGGCCTCCACCCAGCGGGCCACGGCCGTCTTCACCCCGGAGAAGGAGAACCCGTAGGCGGGGTCGGACGGGCGCGAGAGCGCCCGCGGGAAGGCGATGGCGCGCGGGTCGCCGTCGCGGGCGGCCCGGTCGACGGCGGGGCCGCCGGGGTAGCCCAGGCCCAGGACGCGGGCGACCTTGTCGAAGGCCTCCCCCGCGGCGTCGTCGACGGTGTCGCCCAGGTGCACGACCGGGTCGCGGCCCAGGTCGCCGAGCAGCAGCAGCGAGGTGTGCCCGCCGGAGACGACGAGCGCGACGCAGCGGCGCGGCAGCGGGCCGTGCTCAAGGACGTCGACGGCGGCGTGCCCGGCGAGGTGGTGCACCCCGTACAGCGGCTTGCCGAGGGCGAACGCGAGCGCCTTCGCCGAGGCGAGGCCCACCTGCACGGCCGTGGACAGCCCCGGCCCGGCGGTCACGGCGACGGCGTCGACGTCGGCGAGGTCCAGCGAGGCCGCCTCCAGCGCCTGGTGCAGCACCGGGACGATCGCCTCCAGGTGGGCGCGGGCGGCGACCTCGGGCACGACCCCGCCGAAGCGGGCGTGCGCGTCCATGCTGGAGGCCAGGGCGTCGCCGAGCAGCACGCCGTCGCTGACGAGGCCGACACCGGTCTCGTCGCAGCTGGACTCCACGCCCAGCACGACCGGCGAGCTCACGGCTGCTCCTGCCCGGGCGCGGACAGCCCGGCGGCGGCGAGGATCTCGGCGCGCTGCCCGGCGTCGAGGCGGTCGACGTAGACGACGCCCTCGAGGTGGTCCACCTCGTGCTGCAGGCAGCGCGCCAGCAGGCCGGTGCCGACGATGCGCACCGGGTTGCCGTGCACGTCGCGGCCGGTGACCTCGGCGCGGTCCGGGCGGGCCAGGTCGGCGTACTGGCCGGGCACCGACAGGCAGCCCTCGCCGTCCAGGTCCAGGCGGCGCTTGCGGCCGGTGGGCAGGTGCAGCACGGGGTTCACCACGTGCGCGACGACGTTCTCCCCGGTGCGCTCGGTCTCCTCGTCGGGGCAGTCGACGACGAAGACGCGGGCGTCGACGCCGATCTGGTTGGCGGCCAGGCCCACGCCGTCGGCCGCGGCCATCGAGGCGAACATGTCGGCCACCAGCTGCACGAGGTCGTCGTCGAAGGAGGTGACCTCCGCGCAGCGGCGGTGCAGGACGGGCGTGAAGTAGGTGGTGATGGGGTGGGCGACGCCGGTGCGTCCCGCGAAGACCACCTCGGCGGCGGTCTCGGGGGGCGTCTCCGGGAAGGTCTCCGGGACGGGGGTCGCGTCCTGCTCGCTCACGAGAGGCGATCGTAGGTCAGTCCTGCGGGTGGAAGCGGACCGCGAGCACCGCGACGTCGTCGCCGCCCGCGGTGCCCACCTCGGCCAGCAGCGCGTCCAGCCCGGCGTCCAGGTCGGGCCCGGCCAGCGAGCGGGCCGCGCGGCGCAACCGCTCCAGGCCCTCGTCGAGCTCCTCGTCGCGGCGCTCCACGAGGCCGTCGGTGTACAGCAGCAGCGTGCTGCCCGCGGGCACCTGCACGACGTGGTCGGAGCGCGAGGGCGCGGCGACGCCGACGAGCAGGTCGGCGGGGGCGTGCAGCAGCCGGGCGGTGCCGTCGGCGGCGACGAGCAGGGGCGGCGGGTGACCGGCGTTGGCCCAGCGCAGCGTGCGCAGCCCCGCCGCGCGGGCGCCCGCGTCCTGCTCGAGGCGGGCCACGACGCAGCTGGCGAGGATGGCCTGCCCGCCCAGGGAGTCGACCACCGACTCCAGCCGGCGCAGCAGCTCGGCGGGCGGGTCGTCGCGGTCGACGGCCAGCGCCCGCAGCGCGATCCGCAGCTGCCCCATGCCGGCGGCGGCGGTGATGTCGTGGCCGGTGACGTCGCCGATGACGAGCATCGTCGTGCCGTCGGGCAGCAGCAGCGCGTCGTACCAGTCCCCGCCGACCTGGTCGTCGGCGTGGGCGGGCACGTAGCGGGCGGTCAGCTGCAGGTGGTCCGGCTGCGGCAGGGCGCTGGTGAGCATCGACGACTGCAGGGTGCGGGCGGTCGCGGTGCGCTCGTCCAGCAGCAGCGCCCGCTGCAGCGCCTGGGTGGTGTAGGAGGCCAGCGAGACGAGCATGGCCCGCCGGCTCTCCGGCAGCTGCAGGTCCTCGTGCCAGACCATGGTGAGCAGCCCGACGGTGCGGCCGGCGGCCACCAGCGGCACCGTCGCCAGGTAGTGCACGTCCGCGGTCTCCCAGCGGTGCGCCAGCTCGGGGAAGCGGGTGCGCAGGCTGGCGGCGTCGTCGAAGCGCGGGGCGCCCTGGCGCATCGCCAGGGTGCCGGGGCCGGGGCCGTCCAGGGGCAGGTCCTGCCACTCCTCCTCGGCGCCGGGGGCCAGCTCCCCGGTGAACGGGGTCCGCAGCAGCTGCCGCTCGTGGTCGACGACGCTGAGCGCGGCGTAGGCGGCGCCGAAGCCGTCGCGGGCGGCGGCCACGACGACCTCGGCGACGTCGCGCACGGTGCGGGTGGCCGTCAGCGCCTCCGACAGCCGCAGCAGCCGGGTGGTGTGCTCCAGCGAGCCCTGCAGGGAGCGCAGCGCCTCGTCGCGCTCGCGCTCCAGCAGGTGCTGGCGGGTGACGTCGCGGTAGGCGCACAGCACGTGGGAGTCCATCCGCTGGGCGCGCACCTCGATCCACAGCCCGGTGCCGGGCACCGGGCCGGTCCACACGACGACGCCGGGCTCCTCGCGGGTGCGCCGCAGCTGGCGGTGCACCTCGGAGCCGACGGCGGCGGGGAAGACCTCCGGCAGCAGCCGGCCCACGAGGTCCTCGGGGGTGAAGCCGTACAGGGCCGCGCCGGCGTCGTTGACGTGCACGATCCGCCACGCGGAGGCGTCGAGGACCATCAGACCCTCGGAGACCTCTTGCCACGCTCGCAGGAGCAGCGGGTCCACCGCTCCCGCGGACGACATGCCCACCACCCTAGGAGCCGCTCCCGCTCCCCGCAGGCGATCGGCGCGGCCGCGGGCGCGCTCAGGCCCGGACGGCGGTGACGGCGAACTCGATCGTGCCGGTGCCCTCGACGGAGACGAAGCCGAGGTCGGGGGCCTGGACCCCGAAGTCGGCCCACGTCAGCGGCAGCGCGCCGGTGACGGTCACGGAGCCCTCGGCGGTGCGCTCGACGGTGGCGGGCAGCTGCACCTCGCGGGTGGCGCCGTTCAGCGCCATCGTGCCGGGCAGCGCCACCGCGATGCTCGCGCCGACGTCCAGGCCGCCCAGCGGCACGGGCGCGGTGAGCGCGAAGTCGGCGGTGGGGAAGCGCGCGACGTCCACGACCCGGGTGCGGAACTGGTCGTCGCGCCGGCCGGAGTCGGTGCTCACGCTCGCCAGGTCGACGGAGACGGTGGCCGCGGTCAGCTGCCCGCCGGAGACGACGAGGTCGCCGGTGACCTGGTCGGTGCGGCCGGTGACGGTGACGTCCTGGCCGTTGAGGACCTCGTCGACGCGGTAGCCGGCGGTGCCGCCGGGGGCGATGGTCCAGCCGCCCTCCAGGGCGGGGTCGGTGGCGGCGGTGCTGGGGGCGGCGGCCGGCGCGGCGCCGCCGGTCACCAGCGGGGCGGCGGCCCTGCCCTCCTGCACGCTCGCGTAGATCCGCGGGCCGACCACGGCCGCCAGCACGAGCAGGACGGCGACGACCGCGAGCGCGGTCCACAGCCGGCGGCGGCGGTGCGGGCGGCCGGGGGTGGGCGGGCGCTCGGTGGTGGAGGTGCTCACGGGGATCCTCGGGTGCTCGTCGGGGCGGGGTGGCGCACCGGCAGAACGAGGTGGCCGCGCCGGGGGTTCAGCGGTCGGCGCGCGAGCCCGCCCCGGCGGTGGCCCCGGCGGTGGCCCCGGTCGTCGTGGTGGTGGCCGGCGCCAGCCAGCGCGCCAGCTGCGGTGCGGGCACGGGCCGGGAGTGCAGGAAGCCCTGGCTCTCGTCGCAGCCCAGGGCGGCCAGCCGCCGCAGCGTCGGCTCGTCCTCGACGCCCTCGGCGACCACCCGCAGGCCCAGGTCGTGGGCCATGCGCACGGTGCCGGCGACGATGGCCGCCGAGCGCGGGTCCTCCAGCACCCCGGAGGTGAAGGAGCGGTCCAGCTTCAGCTCCGACACCGGCAGCCGGTGCAGCTGCACCAGCGAGGAGTAGCCGGTGCCGAAGTCGTCGATGCTCACCTCCGCACCGCGCTCGCGCAGCGCCGAGACGACGGCCAGGCTGCGCTCGGGGTCGCGCAGGAGCACCGTCTCGGTGACCTCGAGCACGAGGTCGCTGGCGGGGACGCCGTGGCGCTCCAGCAGGGACTGCAGCCGGGCGGGCAGGGCGGTGTCGAGCAGGTTGCTGGCGGAGAGGTTCACCGAGACCCGCACGCGGGAGCCGGCCGCGCGCCAGGCGGCCACCTGCTCGACGGCCTGCTCCAGCACCTCGTCGGTCACCGCGCTCATGAGCCCGTGGGCCTCGGCGAGGGGGACGAACCGGCCGGGCCCGAGCAGGCCGTGGACGGGGTGCTGCCAGCGGACGAGGGCCTCCAGACCGCGCAGCCGGCCCGTGGCCACCTCCAGCTGCGGCTGGTAGTGCAGCACCAGCTGCCCCCGCTCCAGGGCCGTGCGCAGCTCGGAGACCAGGGTGAGCAGCCCCGCGGAGTCGTCGTGGCGGGCGGGGTCGTGCTCGACGACGCCGAGGCCGTTGCGCTTGGCGTCGTACATGGCGTCGTCGGCGCGCCGCAGCAGGGTGACCGCGTCGACGCCCCCGGACGGCCCGGGCGGCCCGTCGGCGCCCGGCCGCCAGGTCGTGACGCCGAGGCTGGCGCCGGCGTGCACGCGGGTGCCGGCCAGCGGGAAGGGCTCCGCCAGGACGGCCCGGACCCGCTGCCCGAGGGCCACCGGCTCGGAGCCGCCGGGGCAGACGAGGGCGAACTCGTCGCCGCCGAGGCGCCCGAGCAGCTGCCCGGGTCCCAGCAGCAGCTGCACGCGCTGGACGATCATGCGCAGCAGGTCGTCGCCGGCCGCGTGGCCGAGGCCGTCGTTGACCTCCTTGAAGCGGTCGACGTCGAAGACGGCGACGAGGACAGGCTCCCCCGCCGCCAGCGAGGCGTCGAGGCCGCGCAGCACCGCGCGCCGGTTCGCCGCCCCGGTCAGCTCGTCGGTGAGGGCCTCGCGGCGGCTGGTGGCCAGGTGCGCGAGGTCGCGCAGGTTGATCAGCAGCCGGGTCGCCGAGCAGGCGACCGCGGCGACCGCGCACAGCAGCACCGGCGCCGGCGCGCCGGTGAGCGCGTCGACGGCGATGACGACCAGGGAGGCCGAGACCACGACGAAGGCGCCGACGGTGGAGGCCGCGGGGTCGGCCCCGGTGGTGGGCACCGAGGCGACGGGGGCCAGGGCCGCGGCGGCCGCGGCCAGCAGCCCGGCCGTCCACAGGCCCTCGGCCCAGGGCCCGGCCAGGCCGGCGCCGCCCTGCCCGAGGCCGGAGCCGGCGCCGGTGAGCAGGACGCCGGCCGTCATGAGCCACACGCGCGGGTCCGAGCGCACCGAGCTGAGCCGGGCGGCGGTGGCGGCGCTGAGCACGAGGACCGCGGCGGCGCAGTCGGCCGTCAGCAGGAGCAGGTCGACGGCGTCGGGGTGCCGCGCCCCGGCGAGCCCCGCGACGGTGGCGGCGAGCGCGGTGACCACGAGCACCGCGCCGACGCCGTTGAGGACGTCGTCGGGGTCGGCGCTGCTGGGGTTGTGCCGGGTCCAGCGCACCAGCGCCCGGTACAGCAGCGGGAAGGTGAGCAGCGTCGCGGCGGCGGTGGGCACGGGCGCCAGCGCGGCGGCGGCGGGGACGGCGGCCAGCGCGGCGGAGGCGGCGCCGGCCAGCGCCAGCGGCGCCCACCCGCGGGCGAACCACCTCCACACGTGCCCCTCGGAGGCCGAGCGGCGGGTGCGGCGCACCAGCGCCACGACGAGCGCCAGCCCCGCGGCCGCGGTGGCCAGCAGCGCCAGCTGCGGGCGCCAGGCGGGCAGCGCGAGGTGCGCCGCCTGCGCGGCGACGGCGGCGCCGGCCAGCACCAGGACGGTGCGGGGCGCGAGCCGGGGGCGGGATCTGGCCACCCTCCGTCATCGGGTGCCGCGGGGCGGTCCAGGAGCCCCGCGGCGGGCGGCTCACCCGCTCGGGCGACGGCGGGCGGCGCGCCGCCCGGCCGCCCACCGCCTAGGGTGCGGTGCGTGCAGACGAGGACGCTGGGCAGGACCGGCCGCGAGGTCGGCGTGGTGGGGCTGGGCTGCTGGCAGCTCGGCGGTGACTGGGGCACGGTCGGCGACGACGACGCGCTGGCGACGCTGGGCGCCGCCGTGGACGCGGGCGCGACCTTCCTGGACACCGCCGACGTCTACGGCGACGGCCGCAGCGAGCGGCTGGTGGGGCGCTTCCTGCGCGAGTCCGGCCGCCGCGACGTCGTGGTGGCCACGAAGATGGGCCGGCGCGCCGACCCGCACGTGCCGCAGGCGTACACCCTGGACGCCTTCCGCGCGTGGAACGACCGCAGCCGGGAGAACCTGGGCGTCGAGACGCTCGACCTGGTGCAGCTGCACTGCCCGCCGACGCCGGTGTACGGCGACGACTCCGTCTTCGACGCCCTCGACACCCTCGTGCAGGAGGGCCGCACCGCGGCCTACGGCGTCTCGGTGGAGACGGTGGCCGAGGGGCTGGCCGCGGTGGCCCGCCCGCACGTGGCCAGCGTGCAGATCATCCTCAACCCGCTGCGGATGAAGCCGGTCACCGAGTTCCTGCCGGCGGCCGCCGAGGCGGGCGTGGGGGTCGTGGTGCGGGTGCCGCTGGCCTCGGGCCTGCTCTCGGGCCGCTACGACGAGCGGACGACGTTCCCCGCCGACGACCACCGCAACTACAACCGCGCGGGCGCGGCCTTCGACATCGGCGAGACCTTCGCGGGCGTGCCCTTCGAGGTGGGGCTGCAGGCCGCGCGGCGGCTGTCCGCCGTCGCCGGCGAGGTGCCGCTGGCCGCGTTCACGCTGCGCTGGATCGTCGACCAGCCGGGCGTGAGCGTCGTCATCCCGGGGGCGCGCAACGGCGAGCAGGCGCGCGGGAACGCCGCCGCCGCGGACCTGCCGGCCCCGACGGCGCAGCAGCGCGAGGAGGTCGCCGCGGTGTACCGCGAGCTGGTGGCCGAGCACGTGCACGACCGCTGGTGACGCCCCCACCGCCGGGAGCCTCACCTACGACAGTGCGTCGTTGACAACGGTTGCGCCACAAGGTCGATGGACGGCCCTGACCGGTGCGGAGCACCGCCCGGCAGGGCCTACCCTCGTCGGGTGCCTTTTGAGCGACTCCGCTTGATGAGCGACTACCAGGCGCCGACCCCGGTGTGGGCACCTGCGGACCTGGGCGGCTTCGTCCTGACGACCGAGCACCTGGACGACCTCGGCCTGACGGAGACGCTGCGCACCGACCTGCTGCGCTGGCAGGCCTTCTTCGACGACCACCACCCCGTCGACCTGTGCGGGTGGGACTCCCCCCTCTCGTGCGAGCAGTACGCCGGCGAGGGCTTCCGCCTGCAGCGCGAGCTCGCGCGGGCGCTGCCCGGGGTGCGCTTCGACCTCGACCTGTGGCCCGTGCGGGCGGTCGAGGAGGAGCTGGCCGACTCCGGCGTCCGGGGCGCCTGACAGCCCGCTCCCGGGCGCGTACCGTCGGGGGACCGCACGGGGCCCGCTGGGTCCCGTCACCGGCCCGGCTCGACGAGAACGGGGAGTCCGAGCGACCGGCCGCCGGTGCCACGCGGCACACCCGCGCCTCGCGCACCCCCGCCGGCACCGCCGGCAGCCAGGAGATCCCCGTGGACAAGTCCCCCCGCAACAGCGCCGCCAAGAAGTCCGGCAAGTCGCTGAAGGAGAAGAGGGTCGACAAGAAGGCGAAGTCGGCCGTGCGTGGTGCGGCCGACGCGGTCGCCGACAGCGTCAGCAGCAGCCACCGCAAGCGCTGAGACCGGCCCCGCCCGCCACCCCGCCCGCCCGCCGGCGCGCTCCAGCGCGCCCTCGGTCGGTGATCTTCCACGGTGCACCGTGGAAGATCAC
>NZ_JBJLSF010000126.1:0-9625 GCF_050871885.1 Kineococcus aridisoli
GCGGGGGGGGGCGGTCGGGGCGGGGCCGGGGGTGGGCGGGGAGCGGGGCCCCGCCCCCCCCCCCCCCCCCCCCCCCCCCCCCCCCCCCCCCCCCCCCCCCCCCCCCCCCCCCCGATCGTGCGGCGTCGTGCGGGTGCCGTGCGGGCGCTCCCGGCGGGGCGCCCGGCGGGTGCGCCGGGTTTCAGCGCGGGGCGCGCCGCCACACCGGCCGGGGCGTGACCGCCATCGCCGCGGCCAGCGCGCGCAGCGCCCCGGGGACCCACACGACGTCGCGGCCCGAGCGCAACGCGTCCACGACGGCGTCGGCCACCTGCGCCGGGGTGCTCGCCAGCGGTGCCGGCGACATCCCCGCCGTCATCCGGCCGACGACGAAACCCGGCCGCACCAGCAGCAGCCGGACCCCGCTGCCGGCCAGCGCGTCGGCCAGGCCGCAGGCGAAGCCGTCCAGCCCCGCCTTGGCCGAGCCGTAGACGTAGTTCGCGCGCCGCACGCGGGCCCCGGCGATGGAGGAGAACACCACCAGCCGGCCCGCGCGCAGCGGCCGCAGCAGCTGCGCCAGGTGCGTCAGGACGCTCACCTGCGCGACGAAGTCGGTGTGCACGACCGCCAGCGCGTGCGCGGCGTCGCGCTCGGCGCGGGCCTGGTCGCCGAGGACGCCGAACGCGACGACGGCGTCGAGGGCACCGTGCCGGGCGACGAGGTCGGCCAGCAGCGGACCGTGCGAGGCGACGTCGTCGGCGTCGAACTCCACCGCCTCCACGCTCGCGCCGGCCGCCCGCAGGCGGGCCGCCTGCTCGGCCAGCTCCCCGCTGCGGCGGGCGGCCAGGACGACGGTGGGGGCACCGGCGCGCACCAGCCGCTCGGCGACCTCCAGGCCGATCTCGCTGCGCCCGCCGAGCAGCAGCACCGGTGCGGGGCGCCCGCTGCCCGCCGGAGCCGCCGGACCCGCCGCGCGCGCCATCAGATCCACCCCGAGCGGCGGGCCAGCACCACGGCCTCGTGCCGGTTGACGGCGCCGAGCTTGCCGGTGGCCGAGGACAGGTGGTTGCGCACGGTGCCCGGTGACAGCGAGGCCTTGAGCGCGATCTCCTCCACGCTCGCCCCGTCGGCGGCCAGCTCCAGCACGTCGGCCTCCCGGGGCGTCAGCGGGCTCTCCCCCGCGGCGATGGCGTCCGCGGCCAGCGAGGGGTCGACGTAGCGCCCGCCCGCGGAGACGGTGCGGATGGCCTCGGCGAGCACGGAACCCGAGGAGGTCTTCGGCAGGAAGCCCCGCACGCCCACCTCCAGCGCGCGCTTGAGGTAGCCGGGCCGGCCGTGGCTGGTGAGCAGCATCGTCGTGCAGCCGGGGACCTCGGCGTGCAGCCGCTGCGCCACGGCGATCCCGTCGGCCAGGCCCTCCGCGGGCGGCATCTGCAGGTCCAGGACCGCGACGTCGGGGGACTCCTTGCGCGCCATGGCGACCGCCTCGGCGCAGGAGGCGGCCTGCGCGACGACCTCCAGGTCGTCCTGCAGGTCCAGCAACCCGGCGACGGCGCTGCGCACCAGGTTCTCGTCGTCGGCGAGCAGGACGCGGATGCTCATGCGGGGACCTCCAGTCGTGCGGTGAGCTCGAACGTGCCGTCGGCGTGCCGGACGTCGAGGTCGCCGCCCAGCGGGCGCAACCGCTCCGCCAGCCCGGCCAGGCCGGAACCCCGGCCGCCCCGCTGCGCCCGGTCGCCGGCCGGGGCGGCGGCGCCGTCGTTCTCCAGCCGGACCTCCAGCCCCGCGCCGCGGCGCAGCAGGCTGATGCGGCACCACGTCGCGGCGCTGTGCCGCACGACGTTGGTGACGCCCTCGCGGATCACCCAGGCCGCCGCCGAGCGGACCTCCGCGGGCAGCGGGGCGCCGCCGCTGTCGTCGCGCACGGTGCACTGCACGCCCGCCGAGCGCAGCAGCGCGACGGAGCCGTCGAGCTCCTGCTGCAGGTCGACGGTGCGGTAGCCGCGGACGACCGCGCGGATCTGCTCCAGGGAGGCCTGCGCGATCTCGCGCACCTCCGCCGCCCGCTCCGCGGCCTCCGGCCGGCCGCGGCGGGCGAGCTCGGCGACGAGGTCGCTGGTGACGGCGATCGCGGACAGGTCGCGGCCGACGACGTCGTGCAGGTCGCGGGCGAAGCGCAGCCGCTCCTCGGCCACCGCCAGCCGGGCCCGGTCGCGCTCGGCGGCGGCGAGCCGGCGGACGACCTCCACCAGCCACAGCGACATCTGCAGCAGCGCCGGGGCCAGGACGGCGTAGAAGACGTGCAGGCCCACGGAGACGCCGACGGTGGCCTGCTCGCGCCAGCCGTCCGCGGCGAGCGCCGCCGCGGCCGAGGCGACGAGCGCGAGGGCGGCGGCCGCCGGTGCGTAGCGGCGGAAGCGGTGGCGGCCCAGCGGTGCCGCCGCGACGACCGCGGCGGTGCCCGCCGCGGAGCCGCTGGCGGCACCCCCGTCGAAGGCGAGGACCGCGGTCAGCAGGGCGAGCACCGAGGTCCCCGCCCACGCGGCCACCAGCCGCCGCCCCCAGGGCCGCCCGTCGACGGCGCGGCCGACGACGGCGGCCACCACGGCCGCCTGCACCAGCGACCCGGCCACCGCCGCGAGCAGGCCGGCACCGCCGCCCGCGGCCGCCCCGCCACCGGCGTCGGCGGCGTCGGCGGCGGCGTCGGCGCCGAAGGCGAAGACGAGGAAGGGGGCCAGGAACACCAGCGGCTGCAGCGACCACCGCGTGTAGAGCTCGACGCGCCGCAGGTCGTCTGCGTCGCGCCAGCGGTCGAGCAACCTCACGGGAGGACTCTCCCAGACGCTCAGCCGCGCGGCGACCAGCGGAACCGGCTGCGCACCACGGCCACCGACAGGCCGACCCAGGCCGCGGCGACGACGGTGGCCTGCAGCAGCTCCGCGCCACCGGTGCCGCCGGTCCAGCCGGCCCGCACGAGGGTCAGCACGGGGCTGAGCGGGGTGAACTCGGCGACGTCGGCGACCGCGGGCGGCAGCACGTCCAGCGGCAGCGCGAGCCCGGCGCCGAGGACGGCGATCGAGAGCACCGGCAGGCTCGTCATCTGCACGGCCTCCAGCGTGCGGGTGGCGACGGCGGTGACGAGGGCCAGGCCGGAGAAGACGGCCGCCCCCAGCAGCAGACCGCCGAGCACGAGCAGCGGGTTCCCCGGCACCGGCAGGTCCAGCGCCAGCGCGCCGACGGCGGCGAGCAGGACGGTCTGCACGAGCGTGATGGCCGTCGAGGGCAGCGAGAGCGCCACGAGCACCTCGCCGTCGGTGGCCTCGCCCGTGCGCAGCCGCTGCAGGACGCCCTCCTCGCGGCGGGCGACGGCCGCGGACAGCACGTTGTAGTAGACGACGAACAGCAGCAGCATCCCGACGAGGCTGCTGACGGCGACGGCGGCGGCCTCACCGGTCATCCCGGCCTCCCCGCCCAGGCTCGCCAGCAGGCCGACGACGGCCAGCGGCATGAGCACGGCGATGGACATCAGGGTCCGGTTGCGGCGCAGCAGGAGCAGTTCGGCCCGGGCGAGCGCGGCGGTGCGGCGCAGGCCCGCGCGCACGGGGCCCTCGCGGACCGGGGCGGGTCCGGGAGCGGTCTTCGACAGCGTGGGCGCGGGCATCAGGCGGCCTCCTCCGTGCGGGCGGTGCGGGCGGTGCGGGCGGTGGTGCGGCGGGCGGGTCGGGCGGGGTCGTCCTCGGGGACGTCCTGGCGGGCCAGCTCGAGGAAGGCCGTCTCCAGCGAGGCGGGCGTGGCCTTCAGCTCCGGCAGCGCCAGCTCGCGGGCCTGCGCCCAGGCCAGCACCCGGGACAGGCTGCGCTGCAGGTGGTCGGTGCGGACCACGACGTGCCGGCCGACGGCGCTGACGGTGTCGCCGGGGGCCAGCTCGGCCAGCTCGGGACGGCCCGCGGCGGCGTTCCAGCGGATCTCCGAGCGGTGCGGTGCGACGACCTGCTCGAGCGTGCCCGCGGCGACGACGCGGCCGCGGTGCATGATCGACAGCCGGTCGGACAGCTCCTCGGCCTCCTCCAGGTGGTGGGTCGTCAGCAGCACCGCGGTGCCGGCGGCGACGAGCTCGCGCACGAGGGTCCACACCCCGCGCCGGCTCTCGGCGTCCAGACCCGTCGTGGGCTCGTCGAGCACGAGCAGCTCGGGGCGGCCCAGCAGCGCGACGGCGAGGTCGAGGCGGCGGCGCTCCCCGCCGGACAGGCCCTTCACGGGAGCGGGCAGCTTGTGCTGCAGCCCCACGGCCTCGACGACCTCCGCCGCGGGCCGGCGCCGGCTCAGGGTGCCCGACCACATCGCCAGCGTCTCGGCGACGGTGAGGTCGCCGGGCAGCCCGCCGGACTGCAGGACGACGCCGGTGCGGGCGCGCACGTGGCGGCGCCCGCGGACCGGGTCGTGGCCGAGCACGCGCACGGTGCCGGCGGTGGGCCGGGCCAGGCCGGTGACGACGTCGACGGTGGACGTCTTGCCGGCGCCGTTGGTGCCCAGCAGGCCGACGACCTCGCCGCGTCCGACGGTGAAGCTGATGCCGCGGACCGCGCGGGTCCCTCCGGCGTAGGTGCGTTCGAGGTCCTCGACCTCGACGGCGTTCTCGACGGCGTCCACGTGCCGGCCTCCTCGGTGCTGGGTCCCTGCTGACGGTTCCCAGCCTCCCGGCGCTCCGGGCCCGCGACCCGTGCCGCGCCTCACGACTTCCGCGGCGCCCCGCACGCTCCACCCGTGAGGAACGTCACGGGTGGCCCGGCGCCGCCTCGCGCAGCAGCTGCGCCCACCGCTGCGGCGTGCTGCCGTCGGCGACGGGGGTGTAGAGCACGACGTGCAGGTCCGCGTGGTCGGCGGGCGTCAGCTGGTGGTGCTCCAGCAGCAGGTCACCGGTCAGCGGGTGGTTGAACAGCCGCTCGCGCGAGCTGAAGCCCCGCACGTCGTGGTCGCTCCAGCCCGCGGCGAAGGCGGGGCTGCTGCCCTGCAGCCGCCGCACGAGCGCGGCGACGGACGGCTCCCCCAGCCGGGGCCCCACCTCGGCGCGGAACTCCGCCAGGAAGCGCCGGCTGTCGGACTCCCAGTGCGGCAGCAGCCGGCGCACGTACGGGTCGGTGAACACCAGCCACAGCAGGTTGCGGTCCTCGGGGGCCACGGTGGCGATGCCCGGGTAGAGCACCGCGTAGGCCGGGTTCCAGCCCACGATCTGCCAGTCGGCGGCGATGGCGAAGCCCGGCAGCCCGGCCTGGGCGTCGAGCAGGCGCTGGACGTGCCCGGGAGCGGTGCGGGCGGCGAGGTCGGCGGCCGGGGGCGGCGGGGAGAAGCCGGCCAGCGAGAGCACGTACGCGTGCTCGGTCCCCGACAGGCGCAGCGTGCGGGCCAGCGCGTCCAGCACCTGCCGCGAGGGGTTGATGTCGCGGCCCTGCTCCAGCCACGTGTACCAGGTGACCGAGACCCCCGACAGCGCGGCGACCTCCTCGCGGCGCAGCCCGCGGCTGCGCCGCCGGCCGCCCTCGGGCAGGCCCACGTCCACCGAGCTGAGCTGGCCGCGGCGGCTGCGCAGCAGGGCGCCGAGCTCCTCGCGCCGTGCCGCCCCGCCCACCACCGCAGCCTAGGCCGTCCCGGTGCGCGTGCCGTCCGGGCGGGTGAACCCGCCGCGGGAGGCTCAACCCCCCGGTGCCCGCTCCCGACTCCCGGGGGATGACCACGGGACCGACGCAGAACTACGGGGACGCGGCGTCGACCACGTGGCGGCCCCGGCCCGTGCTGGCGACCCTGGTGCGGGCGGCCGCCTCGGTCGGCCCGCTGCTGTTCGCCGTGGCGGTCGGCGCAGCCGCCGCCCACTGGGTGCCGCCCGCCCGGCTCGGCGTGCCCGGGGCCGTGTGGCTGCTGCTCGTGGTCGCCCTCTCCTCCGGCGTGCTGATCGCCTGCTCGCGCTGGCTGCGCCGGCTGGTCCCCCTGTCGGCGCTGCTGCGGCTGAGCCTGGTCCTGCCCGACCGCGTCCCCAGCCGCTTCGAGGTCGCCCGCCGCACCTGGTCGCCGGCGGCCCTGGAACCCGCCGCCGGCGCGCAGGGCGACGCGGACGGCAGCGCCGGCGCGGCGGCGCAGGCCGACCGGGGTTCCGCCGAGCGGCTGCTGGCGCTCGTGAGCACCCTGGCCGCGCACGACGCGCGCACCCGGGCCCACGGCGAGCGGGTGCAGGCGTACGCGGCGCTGATCGGCCACGAGCTGGGGCTGCCCCGCGAGGAGGTGGACAAGCTCAGCTGGGCCGCGCTGCTGCACGACGTGGGCAAGGTCCACGTGCCCGTGGAGGTCATCAACAAGAACGGCCGGCCCACGGAGCAGGAGTGGGCCGCCCTGCAGCAGCACCCCTGCCACGGCGGGCGGCTGGTGGCCCCGCTGCGCACCTGGCTGGGGCCGTGGCTGGACGGCGTGGAGCAGCACCACGAGCGCTGGGACGGCGGCGGCTACCCGCAGGGCCTGGCCGGTGAGCAGGTGTCGCTGGCGGCGCGGGTCATCGCCGTCGCCGACACCTACGACGTCATCACCTCCGCCCGCGCCTACAAGAAGCCGATGTCGGCCGAGCAGGCCCGGGCCGAGATCACCCGCTGCGCCGGCAGCCAGTTCGACCCCGAGGTCGTGCGCGCGTTCCTGGCCGTGGGCATCGGCCGGCTGCGGCTGATCGCCGGGCCGGCGACGCTGCTGGCCGCCCTGCCGGGCGTGGGCTCGGCGCCCGCGCAGGCGCTGTCCAGCGCGGCGGCGGTGGCGCAGACGGCGGGCGGCCAGGTGCTGAGCGTGCTGCTGGCCGCCGGGGTCGGCGTGGGTGCCGGCACCGCCGGCACCCAGGCGCTGGCCGCTCCCGCGGACGCGCGGGAGCGGGAGGTGGTGGCGCAGCGCCCCACCGCCGAGGACGCCGACGCCGCCGTGGTCCGGCCCCGGCCCACCGGTACGGGCGCACCCACCCCGACGCAGCTGCCCACCCCGGTGCAGCCGCCCACCACCTCGGCCCCCGCCCCGGCCCCGGCCGGGAGCGGGGTGGCGGGGCCCACCGCGCAGCGCACCGCCGTCCCCGGTGCCACCGGGCGCAGCACACCCGTCCCGCACCCCTCGGCGCACCTCCTCGCCGCACGGCCGACCCCGGTGCGCACCTCCACCCCGGCGCCGACGCGCACCTCACCGTCCGCGGGGCCGACGCACACCTCCACCCCGGCGCCGACGCGCACCTCACCGTCCGCGGGGCCCGCCGGCACGCCCACGAGCACGGGCAGCCCGTCGAGCCCGCCGAGCCCACCGAGCCCGCCGACCGGGAACCCCAGCGACACGCCCACCGGCACCCCCACGACCGACACGCCCACCGGCACCCCCACGACCGGCACCCCCACCGGCACCCCCACGACCGGCACCCCCACCGGCACCCCCACGACCGGCACCCCCACCGGCACCCCCACCGGCACCCCCACCCCGTCGAGCCCGCCCACCAGCACACCCACCGGAACGACGCCGGTCCACCTCCCGACACCTTCGCCGAGCTCCAGCACGTGCGCGAGCAACAACAAGGACAAGGACAAGTGCGGCCACTGAGGCTGGACGTCGACCCGTCGTTCCTCTCGCGCCGACGCGCCGCCTCGCCGCGCGGCCGTCCCTGGTACTCCCACTACCAGCAGCGGCGCCGTCTTCCCCCCGCGGCGGGCGTGGCCGACAGTGCTCCCATGCCCCCGCTCAGGTCTCGGACCGTCACGCACGGCCGGAACATGGCCGGCGCCCGCGCACTGCTGCGCGCCGCCGGTGTGGCGCGCGAGGACTTCGGCAAGCCGATCGTCGCCGTCGCCAACAGCTTCACCGAGTTCGTCCCCGGCCACACCCACCTGCAGCCGGTGGGCCGCATCGTCTCCGAGGCGGTCCACGCCGCCGGGGGCATCGCGCGCGAGTTCAACACCATCGCCGTCGACGACGGCATCGCGATGGGCCACGACGGGATGCTGTACTCGCTGCCCTCGCGCGACCTCATCGCCGACTCCGTCGAGTACATGGTCGAGGCGCACCGGGCGGACGCGCTGGTCTGCATCAGCAACTGCGACAAGATCACCCCGGGGATGCTCATGGCCGCGCTGCGGCTGGACATCCCCACCGTGTTCGTCTCCGGCGGCCCGATGGAGGGCGGCACGGCCGTCCTCGTCGACGGCACCGTGCGCAGCCGGCTGAACCTCGTCTCGGCGATCGCCGACGCCGTGGCCGACGACGTCTCCGACGAGGACATCGCCCGCATCGAGGAGGCCGCCTGCCCCACGTGCGGTTCCTGCTCGGGGATGTTCACCGCGAACTCGATGAACTGCCTCACCGAGGCGCTGGGCCTGGCGCTGCCCGGCAACGGGTCGGTGCTGGCCACCCACACCGCGCGCCGCGCCCTCTACGAGGCCGCCGGGCGCACCGTCGTGGACATCGCGAAGCGCTACTACGAGCAGGACGACACCACCGTCCTGCCCCGCGCCGTCGCCTCGCGCGCCGCGTTCGACAACGCGATGTCGCTGGACATCGCGATGGGCGGCTCCACCAACACGATCCTGCACCTGCTGGCCGCCGCGCAGGAGGCGGGGCTGGACTACACGCTGCACGACATCGAGCAGCGCTCGCGGCAGGTGCCGTGCCTGACGAAGGTCGCCCCCAACGGCACCTACCTCATGGAGGACGTGCACCGCGCCGGCGGGATCCCCGCGATCCTCGGCGAGCTGGACCGCGCCGGGCTGCTCGACCACGACGTCAGCACCGTGCACTCGGCCTCGATGGCCGAGTGGCTGAAGACGTGGGACGTGCGCGGGGGTTCGCCCTCCCCCGAGGCCGTCGAGCTGTTCCACGCCGCCCCCGGCTGCGTGCGCTCGGCGAAGGCGTTCTCGCAGTCCGAGCGCTGGGAGTCGCTGGACACCGACGCCGCGGGCGGCTGCATCCGCGACGTCGAGCACGCCCACTCCGCCGACGGCGGCCTGGCCGTGCTGCGCGGGAACCTCTCCCCCGACGGCGCCGTGGTCAAGACCGCCGGCGTGGACGAGTCGATCTGGACGTTCTCCGGCCCGGCCGTCGTGGTGGAGTCCCAGGAGGACGCCGTCGAGGCGATCCTCACCGGCCGCATCAGCGCCGGCGACGTGGTGGTCATCCGCTACGAGGGCCCGCGCGGCGGGCCGGGCATGCAGGAGATGCTCTACCCGACCTCCTACCTCAAGGGGCGCGGGCTGGGGAAGACGTGCGCGCTGGTCACCGACGGCCGCTTCTCCGGCGGCACCTCCGGGCTCTCGATCGGGCACGTCTCCCCGGAGGCGGCCGCCGGCGGCACCATCGCCCTCGTCGAGGACGGCGACACCGTCGTCATCGACATCCCGAACCGCGTCCTGCGCCTGGACGTGCCGGAGGAGGAGCTGCAGCGCCGGCGCGCCGCCGTCGAGGCCGGCCGGGGCTACCGGCCGGCCGCACCGCGACCGCGCAAGGTGTCCACCGCGCTCAAGGCCTACGCGGCCCTGGCGCTGTCGGCCGACAAGGGCGCCGTCCGCGACGTCAGCCGCTTCGGGGCCGACGGCTGAGCAGCGCCGCCGGGCCCGCTCCGCGCGCGCGGAGCGGGCCCGGCGGCGCTGCT
>NZ_JBJLSF010000127.1:0-9375 GCF_050871885.1 Kineococcus aridisoli
GGGGGGGGGGGCGGGGCGGGGCGGGGGACGGCGTCAGTCGACGGTCAGCGGGGCGACCTCGCGCAGGGCCACCACGGTCTCCAGCGCGGCGAGGACGGCCTCGGCCCCCTTGTCCTCGCGCGAGCCGCGCAGACCGGCCCGGTGCAGCGCCTGGGCCTCGTTGTCGACGGTGAGCACGCCGAAGCCGACGGGCACGCCGGTGCTCACGGCGACCTGCGTCAGCCCGGAGGTGGCCGCGTCGCAGACGTAGTCGAAGTGCGGGGTGCCGCCGCGGATGACCACGCCCAGGGCGACGACGGCGTCGACGCCGGTGCGGGCCAGGCGCGCGGCGGCCACCGGCAGCTCGAAGGCGCCGGGCACGCGCACCTCCACGACGTCCTCGACCCCGGAGGCCCGCAGCGCCCGGCGCGCCCCCTCCAGCAGGCCGTCCATGACCTCGGCGTGCCAGCGGGCGGCCACGAGGGCCACCCGCACCCCGCTGCCGTCGACCTGGATCTCGGGGCTTCCGTCGCCGCTCACGCGTCTCCTCCTCGTCCGGCTGCGGACAGGTGCGCCCGCAGGTCTGCGATCGTCAGCACGGGCAGGTCGTACCTGCGGCCGAGCTCGACCACCTGCTCCCAGCGTGACATCGACCCGTCGTCCTCGACGAGCTCGGCGATGATCCCGACGGGCGCCAGCCCGGCCAGCCGGCACAGGTCGACGGCGGCCTCGGTGTGCCCGGGGCGCTCCAGCACCCCGCCGGGGCGGGCGCGCAGCGGGAAGACGTGACCGGGGCGCACCAGGTCGCCCGGGGTGCTGGCCGGGTCGGCGAGGACGCGGGCGGTGCGGGCCCGGTCGGCCGCGGAGATCCCCGTGCTCACACCGCTCGCCGCGTCGCAGCTGACGGTGTAGTCGGTGCGCAGGGAGTCCTCGTTGCGCTCCACCATGCGCGGCAGGCCGAGGGCCTCGGCGCGCTCGGCGGGCATCGGCGCGCACAGCATCCCGGAGGTGTGCCGCACGGTCCAGCCGATCCACTCGGGCGTCGCCAGCTCGGCCGCCAGCACCGCGTCGCCCTCGTTCTCGCGGTCGGCGTCGTCGGTGACCAGCACCGGCCGTCCCGCGCGCAGCGCCTCCAGGGCCGCGGCCAGCGCGCCCGCGGCCACCGCCGGCGCGCTCACGGGGCGACCTGCTCGCCGGAGCGCCCGCCGGAGCGCTCGGCGCGGTCGGCGGCGGTGATGCGCTCCACGTACTTGGCGAGCACGTCGACCTCCAGGTTGACCAGGGCGCCGACCTCGCGGCGGCCCAGCGTGGTCAGCTCCAGCGTGGTGGGGATGAGCGAGACCTCGAACCAGGGCTGCGGGTCGTCCACGGCGCTGACCGCGGACACCGTCAGCGACGTGCCGTCGACGGTGATCGAGCCCTTCTCCACCACGTAGCGGGCCAGGCCGGTGGGCAGCGCGATGCGCACCACCTCCCAGGCCTCCCCGGGCGTGCGGGCGGCGACGGTGCCGGTGCCGTCGACGTGGCCCTGCACGATGTGCCCGCCCAGGCGGCCGTGCGCGGCCATCGCCCGCTCCAGGTTCACCCGGCGGCCGGCGGCCACGTCGTGCAGCGAGCTGCGCCGCAGCGACTCCGCCATGACGTCGACGGTGAAGACGCCCGGCTCGGGCTGGTCGACGACGGTGAGGCAGACGCCGTCCACGGCGATGGACGCCCCGTGCACGGCGTCGGAGGTGACGAGGGGTCCTCGCACGCTCAGCCGGGCGGACTCGCTGCCGCGCTCGACGGCGACGACCTCGCCGACCTCCTCAACGATCCCGGTGAACACCGGTGGCCTCCTTCACGGGCTGGGCGGGGTCTGCGGACCAGACCCCGGACGGGACGGGACGCGCCACGAGGCGGACGTCGTCGCCGGTGCGCTGCACCGAGCGCAGGTCCAGGCGGGCGATGTCGGGCATCGACCACACGCCGAGGTCGCCGACCGCGGCCGGGCCGGCGCCGAGCAGCGCGGGCGCGAGGTAGCAGACGACCTCGTCGACGAGACCGGCGGCGGCGAAGGCCGCGGCCAGGGTGGGCCCGCCCTCGAGCAGGACGGTGCGCACCTCCTGCTCGGCGAGGGCGGCCAGCACGGCGTGCGGGTCGCGCGAGCGCACGTGCAGCAGCCGGGCGCGCTCGTCGCGCAGCCGCGCCCCGGCGGGCAGCTCGCGCAGACCGGCGACCACCCGCAGCGGCTGCGGGCCCTCGACCTCGCGGCCGTCGGCGCGCACGGTGAGGGCGGGGTCGTCGGCGAGGGCCGTGCCGGTGCCGACGAGGACGGCGTCGTGCTCGGCGCGCAGGCGGTGGACGTCGGCGCGGGAGGCCGCGGAGGTGATCCATCGGCTGCTGCCGTCGGCGGCCGCGGAGCGCCCGTCGAGGGTGGCCGCCCACTTCCACGTCACCCAGGGCCGGCCGCGGCCGACGGCGGTGGCCCACCGCTCGTTGAGGGCGCGGGACTCCTGCGCGAGCAGGCCCGTCTCGACGTCGACGCCGTGCGCGGCCAGCTCGGCGGCGCCGCCGGCCGCGCGGGGGTTGGGGTCGGTGTCGGCGACGACGACGCGGGTGACACCGGCGGCCAGCAGGGCGCGGCTGCACGGGCCGGTGCGACCGGTGTGGGTGCACGGTTCGAGGGTGACGACGGCGGTCGCACCGCGGGCCGCCCCCTCGGGCAGGGCCGCCAGGGCGGCGGCCTCGGCGTGCGGCGTGCCCGCTCCCCGGTGGAAGCCCTCGGCCAGCACCCGCCCGTCGGGGGCGAGCAGGACGCAGCCCACGCGGGGGTTGGGGCCGGTGCGCGGGCCCTGCGCGGCCAGCTGCAGGGCGCGGCGCATCGCGCGCAGCTCGTGCGCGGCGCGCTGCGGGTCGGCGGGCGTCGCCGCCGTCGCGTCCAGCACGGTTCCCCACTCCCGACGGCCGGCAGGCGGTCCGGGCGGGGGGCAGGCCGTCGGGCGGTCCGGGCGCGCACGCGCCTGCGGACCGCCGACGACACCGACGCCGGCGCCGCGACCGCGGTCGGCGGGTGCCGACGGCGGGTCGCCGCGACGACGTCGCGCGCTGCCTCCCATCCGGACTGTCACCGTCGGTCCCGGAGTTCCACCGGATCAGCCGCCCACCGGGGTGGGGGCTCGCGGACTGTCACCGCCGGTTCGGAATCTCACCGACCCCGGAGCACGCGTGTCGTGCGGTCTTGCTCGCTGTTGCTGCTCTGTCGCTTGCTCTGTCGCTGGCTCTGTCGCTGGCTGTGTCGCTGGGTCTGTCGTCGTCCCGGGCTGCTCGCCCGGGTGCGGCCAGTCTGCCACGCGCTCCGGGGCGCGCCCGGGGGCCGGTGCCCCGGGTCCCCCGGTGGGCTCAGTGGGCGCAGGCGGCGGTGGCCAGCTCGCGCAGCTGCGCGATGGCGGCCGCCGCGTCGTCGGCGCCGTAGACGGCGGAACCGGCGACGAACACGTCGGCGCCGGCCTCGGCGGCGCGCTCGACGGTCGCGGCCGAGATGCCGCCGTCGACCTGCAGCCGCACGTCGAGGCCGGAGGCGCCGATGGCCCGGCGGGCGCGGCGGACCTTGGGCAGGGTGACGTCGAGGAAGCTCTGGCCGCCGAAGCCGGGCTCGACGGTCATCACGAGCAGCATGTCGAACTCGCCGAGCAGGTCCACGAACGGCTCCAGCGGCGTCGCCGGGCGCAGCGCGAGACCGGCCCGGCCACCGGCCTTGCGGATCTCGCGGGCGAGCTTGACGGGGGCGGCGGCGGCCTCGGCGTGGAAGGTGACGCCGGCGGCGCCGGCCTCGGCGTAGGCGGGCGCCCACCGGTCGGGCGCCTCGATCATGAGGTGGCAGTCCAGCGGGACGGGCGAGACCGCCTGCAGCGCCTCGACGACGGGCAGGCCGAGGGTGAGGTTGGGCACGAAGTGCCCGTCCATGACGTCGACGTGCGCGGCGTCCGCGGTGGAGATCCGCGCGAGCTCCGCCTGCAGGTTGGCGAAGTCCGCGGACAGGATGCTGGGGTTCACCTGGATGGCCACCGGGCGACCCTAGCCGCCGCCGGAGCGGCGGCCGGGGACCACCCCCGCGGCTCTGACGTCATCGCGCACCACTGGTGTACCGTGACGTCATGCCGGAGACGACCGCGTTCACGCTGCGCCTGGACGCCGCGCACCGCTCGATGCTGGAGCGGCTGCAGTCGCGCAGCCCCGGCGTCTCGCGCCAGCGCCTGTTCGAGTCGCTGCTGGAGAAGGCCGACGAGGCCGACCGCGCCGACGTGCAGGACGTGGCCCGCGCCATCTACGCGGGCAACCGCGAGCTGTTCGACGCGCTGGTGGACAGCGAAGCGCAGCCCGTCTGAGGTGCTGCACCCGATCCGCTACCTGACCGTCGGCGACGTCGTCCGCTTCACCCGGCTCTTCCCCGACGGCCCCTACGGCGTCCGCGACGCCGGCCTGCTCGCGCTGGCCGTCCAGCGCCCGCAGCTGCAGGTCCTGGGCCGCGACGCCTACCCCGACCTGCCCCGCAAGGCCGCCGCGCTGCTGCACTCGCTGGCGCTCACCCGCCCGCTGGTGGACGGCAACGAGCGCACCGCGCTGCTGGCGGCGCTGGCCCTGCTGCACGTCAACGGCACCAGCGTCGGCGTCACCTCCCCGCGCGCGGGCCGCGAGCTGACCCGCGACGTCGCCGAGGGCCGCCTCGACGACGTCGGCGAGATCGCCCGGCGCCTGCTGGCGCTGCTGGACCGGAACCTGCCCGGCTGAGGGCCGGCGCCCGCCCGGCCGGGCTCAGCGCCGCACGACGTCCGCGGGCGACAGGTCGCGGATCGAGCCGATCCCGAGCTGGCGCAGCGTCGTGCGCAGCTCGTGCTGGTACTGGGCGAGCACCGCGGCGACACCGGCCGCGCCGTCGGCGGCCAGGCCCCACATCACCGGCCGGCCCACGTGGACGGCCTTGGCGCCCAGCGCGAGCGCGACCGCGGCGTGGTGGCCGCCGCGCACGCCGGAGTCGACGTGCACCTCCACCTCCGAGCCGACCTCGGCGAGGATCTCGGGCAGGGCGGAGGCGGAGGTGACGGAGATGCCCAGCCGGCGCCCGCCGTGGGTGGAGACGACGATGCCGTCCGCTCCGGCGTCCACGCAGCGGCGCGCGTCGCGGGCGGTGAGCACCCCCTTGGCCAGCACGGGCAGGCCGGAGACCTCCGCGAGCCAGCCGATGGTGTCCGGGGTGAGGTCCAGGGCCATGTCGACGTCGCTGCCGTAGCGCTCGACCTCGGCCTCGGTGAGGTTGCCGGTGCGGTACTTGTGGTGCGACTCCACCCAGTTGCGCGGGTCGATCTCGGCCTGCTCGCGCCCCAGCGCCGTCGTGTCCACGGTGAGGATCAGCGCCTTCGCGCCCGCCTCGACGGCCCGCTCGACGAGCAGCTGCGTCACCGAGCGGTCGCGGGCGACGTAGACCTGGTACCACCAGGGCGCGCCCTCGGCGGCGATGTCGGCGAACCTCACGCCGGTGTTCGTGGAGACGCCGAGCAGCGTGCCGGCCTGCGCGGCGCCGCGGGCGGTGAGCACCTCGCCCTCCGGCCGGGCGCCGACCTGCTGGGCCATGGGCGCCACGAGGACCGGCGCGGCGACGGGGGTGCCGAGGACCTCGGTGGCGGTGTCCTGGGTGCGGCAGTCGCGCAGCACGCTGGGGCGCAGCCGGAAGCCGTTCCAGTCGGCGATGCCCTCCCGGTCGCAGGTGCCGTCCCCGGCGGCGGAGTGGTAGTACGCCGCGACGTAGTCCGGCAGCACGGCGTCGGCGCGGTGGGCGAGGTCGTCGATCCAGGTCACGGACGGCATCCTCGCCCACGCGCGCCCCCCGGTGTCACCGGGTTCACGCGGAAGGGCTCAGTTGAGGGCCTTGGTCCCCTCCGGGATCCCCCCACCGGCGTAGATGCCCTGCGCGGCGGCCTGCAGCGCGGTGAGCGCGACGCGCTGGGTCATCGGCCCGTAGCTGATGCGCGCGACGCCCAGCTCGGCCAGGCGGGCCTGGTCGGGCACCCCGGGGAAGCCGATGACGCTGAGCCTCTGCGGGCCGAGCGCCGCGACCAGCTGCTGCACGGCGTCCTCGTCGAGCGGGCCGGGCACGAAGACGGACGTCGCCCCGGCCTCCAGGTAGGCCTTCCCCCGCTCGGCGGCGTCGGCGAGGACGACCTCGCGCGGGCGGTCGCCGCCGCGCACGAAGGCGTCGGTGCGGGCGTTGAGCACGAAGGGGACCCCCTCGGCCTCGCCGGCGGCCACGACGGCCTCGACCTTGGCGACCGACTCCGCCAGCGGCAGCAGCTGGTCCTCCACGTTGGCGCCGACGACGCCGACGCCGATGGCCCGGCGCACCGTCTCGCCGGCGTCGCCGAAGCCGCCGTCGAGGTCGGCGGTCACCGGCAGGTCCCCGGCGGCCACGACGACGCGCCCGACCATCGCGAGCGCGAGGTCGAGGGGCACCTGCTCGCCGTCGCCGTAGCCGAAGGTGGCGGCGACGGAGTGCCCGGCGGTGGCCAGCGCCCTCGTCCGCGGCTCGGCGGCGACGACGCTCGCGCTCACCGCGTCCCAGACGTTGACGAGGACGAGCAGTTCGGGGTCGGTGTGCAGCTGCCGCAGCACGGCGGCCTTCTCGGCGGAGTTCACCCGGTCAACGTCTCACGGCTGCCGCACCGGCCGCGCGGAGAATCCCCCGGCTCAGGCCCGTCGGCTGCTGGCCCTCGACGCCACCATCGAGGCCGCCCGCGCCGGCGAGAGCGGCAAGGGCTTCGCCGTGGTGGCCGAGGAGGTCAAGGAGCTCTCCAGCGAGACCGAGCGCGCCACCGACGACGTCAGCACCGAGGTGGCCACCGTCCAGAGCCGCGTCGACGCCGTCGTGGACTCCCTGTCCGGCATCCACAGCGCCGTCGAGGGGATCAACCAGACGCAGTCGCTCATCAGCGGGGTGCTCACCGAGCAGGTCGCCGTGACTCGGGCGATCCTCGACTGACCCCCGCCCGACCGCGGCCGGGCGCGCGCGGGCTCAGTCCGCGCGGCGCAGCAGGGCCACGTGCATGGCGTCGGTGCCGTGGGTGTGCGGCCACAGCTGCACGGCGCTGCCCGCGGCCGCCCCCGGCAGGCCGTCGGTGATCCGCGCGAGCACCGCGGGGGTGTCCAGCCGCTCGACGGCGACGCCGCGCCTGGCGGCGGCCTTCACCGCGTCGTCGACGACGAGGCGGGTCTCCCCGAGCACCGGCGAGCACGTCGCGTAGGCGACGACCCCGCCGGGGCGCACGGCCTCCAGCGCCGAGGTCAGCAGGGCGCGCTGCAGCGGGCCGAGCGAGCCGAGGTCGGCGGGGGTCCGCCGCCAGCGCGCCTCCGGGCGCCGGCGCAGCGCCCCCAGGCCCGTGCAGGGGGCGTCGACGAGGACCCGGTCGTAGGCCTGCGGCTCCTCGGCACCGACCTCGCGGCCGTCCGCCACGCGCACCTCGGCCCCGCCGGGCACGGCGGCGAGCGCGGTGCGCACCAGCTGGGCGCGGTGGGCGGCGACCTCCACGGCCGTCAGCCGGGCACCGCGGCCGGCGGCGGTGGCCGCCAGCAGGGCCGCCTTGCCGCCGGGGCCGGCGCACAGGTCCAGCCAGCGCTCGTCGCGGCCCTCGACGTCCGCGGCGGCCAGCAGCTGGGCCACCAGCTGGCTGCCCTCGTCCTGCACGCGGGCCCGGCCCTCGCGCACGGCGGGGACGGCCGCGGGGTCGCCGTGCCGCAGCACCGCGGCGGTCGAGGCCCACCGGCCGGGCACGACCTCCACGGCGGAGCCGCCGCCGAGCAGGTCGGCGGGGGTGGCCAGCCCGGGCAGCGCGGCGAGCGCCACCGCGGCCGGGGTGTTGTCGGCCGCCAGCAGCGCGGGCAGCTCGGCGGGGTCGTGCCCGTGCGCGCGCAGCGCCTCGCGCAGGCTGCGCACGACCCACTGCGGGTGCGAGTGGCGCACCGCCAGGTCGGCGTCCTCGTCCCCGGTGCTCGCGACCTCCTCCAGCCAGCCCTCCAGCTCGCGGCCGACGGCCTTGCGCAGCACGGCGTTGACCAGCCCCGAGGGACCGCCGCCGAGGACGTTGCGGGCCAGCGCGACGCTGGTGGCCACGGCGGCGTGGTCGGGCACCCGCATGGCCAGCAGCTGGTGCGCGCCCATGCGCAGCACGTCCAGCACACCGGGGTCGAGCTCCTCGAAGGGGCGGTCCACGACGGTCGCCAGCAGCGCGTCGTAGGTGCCGCGCCCGCGCAGCACGCCGTAGGCGAGCTCGGTGGCGAAGGCCGCGTCGCGGCCGCCGACGCGCCGCTCGCGCAGCAGCTTGGGCAGCACGAGGTTGGCGTAGGCGTCCTCGGCGTCGACGGCGCGCAGCACCTCGTAGACGACGCGGCGGGCCTCGTCGACGCGGGTGAAGCGGTCCTGCTTGACCCCGCGGCGCGGGCTGCTCTGACCCGGGATGCTCCGGCCGGTCACACGAACTCCTCCCCCGGCTGCGGCCGGGTACCGCGCGCCCAGTCGGTCGCGCTCATCGGCTTCTTGCCCGAGGGCTGGACGCGGCCGAGCTCGACCGACCCGGCCCCGGTGCCCACGAGGACCCGCTTGCGCTCCACGACGACCCGGCCGGCGGGCAGCGGGTCCGGGTGCGGGGTCACGGGGCCGAGCTTGAGGCGCTCGCCCCGGAACGTGGTCCACGACCCCGGCTCGGGGGTGCACCCGCGCACGCGCCGGTCCACCTCGGCGGCCGGTGCGCCCCAGTCGACGCGGGCCTCCTCGACGCTGATCTTGGGGGCCAGCGAGACGCCGTCGGCGGGCTGCGGCACGGCCGTCGCGGTCCCGGCCTCGAGGGCGTCCAGGACGTCCACGAGCAGCCCGGCCCCGCGCACCGCGAGGCGGCCCAGCAGGTCCCCGGCGGTGTCGCGGGGGCCGACGGGCTCGGTGAGGCGGCCGAGCACGGGCCCGGTGTCCAGGCCCTCCTCCAGCTGGAACACGCAGGCGCCGGTGACCTCGTCCCCGGCCATCACCGCGCGCTGGACGGGAGCCGCCCCGCGCCAGGCGGGCAGCAGCGAGAAGTGCAGGTTGAGCCAGCCCAGGCGCGGGACCTCCAGCGCCTCGCGCGGCACGAGGGCGCCGTAGGCGACGACGGGGCACGCGTCCGGCGCCAGCTCGCGCAGCTGCGCGAGGAACTCCTCCCCGCGCGGGCGCTCGGGCTGCAGCAGCGGCAGTCCCACCTCGCGGGCGCGCAGCGCCACCGGGGAGGCGGCGCGGGGGGGGGGGGGGGGGGGGGGGGGGGGGGGGGGGGGGGGGGGGGGGGGGGGGGGGGGGGGGGGGGGGGGGGGGGGGGGGGGGGGGGGCGGGGCGTCGTGTTGCGG
>NZ_JBJLSF010000128.1:0-9349 GCF_050871885.1 Kineococcus aridisoli
CGCCCGGCACCTGCGAACAGGTGCCGGGCGCTCGTGCGCGCGGGCGTCCGGGGGGCGTCCGGGGGCCGGCTGCCCTCAGCCGAAGTGCCGCGGCAGGGTCGCCGCGTGCGCCGCGCCCAGCTCCGCCAGCGGCACCGCGAAGAGCCCCTGCACGTCCAGCACCGGCTCCTCGCCGGGGACGGCGTCGGTGACGCCGATGCGCAGGTGCGCCAGGCCCCGGGCGGTGCACATGTCGGTGAAGCGCACCTCCTCCTCGCGCGGCACCGCCACGAGCGCGCGGCCCGCGGACTCGGCGAACAGCGCGACGAAGGGGTCGATCCCGTCGCGCTCGCACAGCTCGTCCAGCCACACCCGCGCGCCCACGCCGAAGCGCAGCGAGGACTCCACGAGGGCCTGCGCCAGCCCGCCGTCGGACAGGTCGTGGGCGGCCTCGACCAGGCCGTCGCGCGAGCACTGCACGAGCACGTCGGCCAGCAGCCGCTCGTGCGCCAGGTCCAGCGCCGGGGGCAGGCCGCCGAGGTGGCCGTGCTCGGCCCAGGCCCACTCCGAGCCGCCGAGCTCGTCGCGCGTCGTGCCGAGCAGGTAGACGTTGCGCCCGGCCTCGCGCCAGCCCGAGGGGGTGCGCCGGGCGACGTCGTCGAGGACGCCGAGCACGCCGATCACCGGCGTCGGCAGGACCGCGGAGTCCAGCCCCTGGTCGCCGGTCTGGTTGTACAGCGACACGTTGCCGCCGGTGACCGGGACGCCCAGCTGCTCGCAGGCCAGGGCCAGGCCCTGCACGGCCTCGGCGAACTGCCACATGACCCCCGGGTCCTCCGGCGAGCCGAAGTTCAGGCAGTCGGTGACCGCGAGGGGCTTGGCGCCGGTGGCGGCGACGTTGCGGTACGCCTCCGCGAGCGCCAGCTGCGCGCCCGTGCGCGGGTCCAGCCGCGCGAAGCGGCCGTTGCCGTCCAGGCTCAGCGCCACCCCCAGGCCGCTCTCCTCGTCGACGCGCACCACGCCCGCGTCGTCGGGCATCGCCAGCGCGGTGCGGCCCAGCACGTAGCGGTCGTACTGGTCGGTGACCCACGCGCGCGAGCACAGGTTCGGCGAGGCGACCATGCGCAGCAGGGTCGCGCGCAGCTCCTCGCCGCCGGCCGGGCGCGCCAGCCGCTGCGCCGTCGGCGCGTCGGCCTGCAGCGCGTCCTGGGAGGCCGGCCGCGCGTACGGGCGCTCGTAGACCGGGCCGTCGTGGGCGACGGTGCGCGGCGGCACGTCGACGACGGTCTCGCCGTGCCACTGCACGACGAGGTGGTCGCCGTCGGTGACCTCGCCGAGGACCGCGGCCTCGACGTCCCACTTGGCGGTCACCGCGAGGAAGGCCTCGACGTTGGCGGGCGTGACGACCGCCATCATGCGCTCCTGCGACTCGCTCATGAGGATCTCCTCGGGAGCCAGCGAGGGGTCGCGCAGCGGGACGCGGTCGAGGTGGATGAGCATCCCGCCGTCGCCGGCGGAGGCGAGCTCGCTCGTGGCGCAGGACAGCCCGGCGCCGCCGAGGTCCTGGATGCCCTCCACGAGCCCGGCGTGGAACAGCTCCAGGCAGCACTCGATGAGGACCTTCTCCTGGAACGGGTCGCCCACCTGCACCGCGGGGCGCTTGCTGGGGCCGCTCTCGTCGAAGGTCTCGCTGGCCAGCACCGAGACGCCGCCGATGCCGTCGCCGCCGGTGCGGGCGCCGAAGAGCACGACGAGGTTGCCGACACCGCGGGCGTTGGCCAGGTGCAGGTCCTCGTGGCGCAGCGCCCCCACGCAGAGCGCGTTGACCAGCGGGTTGCCCTGGTAGGAGGGGTCGAAGACGACCTCGCCGCCGATGTTGGGCAGACCGATGCAGTTGCCGTAGCCGCCGACGCCGGAGACGACGCCGGGCACGACGCGGGCGGTGTCGGGGTGGTCGATCGCCCCGAAGCGCAGCGAGTCCATGACCGCGATGGGGCGCGCGCCCATCGCCATGATGTCGCGGATGATGCCGCCGACACCGGTCGCGGCGCCCTGGTACGGCTCGATGAAGCTGGGGTGGTTGTGGCTCTCCACCTTGAAGGTGACCGCCCAGCCGCCGCCGATGTCGACGACGCCGGCGTTCTCGCCGATGCCGACCATGAGCGAGGCCTCCATGTCCTCGGTGAGGTGCTCGCCGAAGGTGCGCAGGTGCACCTTGGAGCTCTTGTAGGAGCAGTGCTCGCTCCACATCACCGAGTACATCGCCAGCTCCGCGCCCGTCGGGCGGCGGCCGAGGATCTCGCGGATGCGCTCGTACTCGTCGGCCTTCAGGCCCAGCTCGGACCACGGCTGGGGGTGCTCGGGCGTCTGCGCGGCGCGCTCGACGGTGTCCAGCGCGCTCGTGGCCGGGGCGCTCACGCGCTCACCGCCCGCAGGCCGGCGCTCAGCACGGAGGTGAACAGGCCCAGCCCGTCCAGGCCGGGGCCGAACAGCTCCTCGACGGCGTGCTCGGGGTGCGGCATGAGGCCCACGACGTTGCCGCGCTCGTTGCTGATGCCGGCGATGTCGCGCAGCGAGCCGTTGGGGTTGCCCTCCAGGTAGCGGAAGACGACGCGGCCCTCCCCCTCGAGGCGGTCCAGGGTGGCCTCGTCGGCGACGAAGCCGCCCTCGCCGTTCTTCAGCGGGATCGTGATCTCCTGGCCCGGCGCGAACGCGGAGGTCCACGCCGTCGCGCTCGACTCCACCCGCAGCCGCTGGTCCTTGCACAGGAACTTCTGGTGGTCGTTGCGCACCAGGGCCCCGGGCAGCAGGTGCGACTCGCACAGCACCTGGAAGCCGTTGCAGATGCCGAGCACCGGCATCCCGCCCTCGGCCGCGCGCACGACCTCGCCCATGACGGGGGCGAAGCGGGCGATGGCGCCGCAGCGCAGGTAGTCGCCGTAGGAGAAGCCGCCGGGCAGCACGACCGCGTCGACACCGCGCAGGTCGGCGTCGGCGTGCCAGAGCACCACCGGCTCGGCGCCGGCCAGCTTCACCGCGCGGCGGGCGTCACCGTCGTCGAGGGAGCCGGGGAAGGTGACGACACCGACCCTCATGCCCTCGCTCACGCGCCGACCTCGGCGGCGCTCGCGTCGCGCACGGAGACGACGTCCTCGATGACCGGGTTGGACAGCAGGGTCTCGGCGGCCCGGCGGGCCTGCTCCAGGACCTCGGGGGTCACCTCGCCGGGCACCTCCAGCTCGAAGCGCTTGCCCTGGCGGACACCGGTGAAGAGGTCGAACCCCAGGCGCGGAAGGGCGCCGACGACGGCCTTCCCCTGCGGGTCGAGGATCTCGGGTTTCGGCATGACGTCGATGACGACGCGGCCCATGCGCGGGGCTCCTTAGGGGAGTGGGATCGGCAGCCCCAGGTTACCGCCGCCGCGGCGGGCTCCCGGTCCGCTCGGGCGGGCCCGCCCGCCCGAGCGCTCAAGCGGGGCCGCCAGGGTGCCGATGGACGAGGGTGGTGCGCCGTCCGGCGCGCGGAGGCGACCACGGAGCGTGCACGTGGACAGCAGGCGGGGCGGTGGCTGGCCGCGCGCGTCGGCCGTCCTGGACACGGCGGTCTTCGTGCTGGGGCTCGGCGTCCTCGCGGGCGCCCTGCTGCGCTGGCGCGCGGGCGGCTGCGACCCCGCGCTGCTGGGGGCGCTGGCCCTGGGCGTGCCGCTGTGCTGGGGCCTGACGCGCTTCCCGCTGCTGGTGACCGGGATCGCCGGCGGCATCGCCGTGCCGCTGTCGCCGGTGCTGCTGCCCCACCTGCTCACCGTGCACCCGGACACCGCCTCGCCCGGCACCGCGCTGCTGGCGTGGACGCTGTCCACGCTGGTGGCGCACCTGCTGGACCGGCGCGCCTGGGCGACGCGCCTCTTCAACGCGGGCTCGGCCACGCTCGGCGGCCTCGCCGCGACGCTCGTCGTCTCGGCGCTGGCGCCCGCCGACCCCCTCACCCCCCGGCAGCTGCTGGCCGTCCTCGCCGGGGCCGGCGCCTACTACGCCACCGACGCCGTGCTGTCGGCGTTCTCCGTCGCCGTCGAGCGGGGCCGCCACCCGCTGGGCGAGCTCGCCGACCCCGGCACGGCGGTCGGCGGGGGGACGTTCCTGCTCGTGGCCGTGCTGGGCTACCTGGCCGCGGCCGTCGAGCTGGCCCTGCCGCCGTGGGTCGCGGCGCTCACCCTCGTGCCCGTGCTGGCCGTGGTGGTGGCGGCGTCGGCCTCGCGCAGCGCCCACCAGCGCCGCCGCCAGCAGCACGCGCTCTTCGAGGCGGCGGTGCGGGTGCACGCCGCGGCGAGCGCCGAGGAGCTCGTCGAGGCGCTGGAGGTGCACGGCTGCGCGCTGGTCTCGACCGGGTGGCTGCAGGTGCGCGCCCAGCCGCCCGGCGCCGGCGAGGTCGGCTGCGCGGTCCCCGGCGAGGCCGCGCGCTGGGTCGTCGCCCGGCGCGCGCCGGCCCCGGACTCCCAGCGCGTCGACGAGACGGCGCTGGAGTCCCTGGCCGCCCTGGCCGCGGCCGCGCTCGTGCGCGTGCGGCTGTCGGAGGAGTCCGAGCGCCACGCGCTGCTCGACGCCCTCACGGGGCTGCCGAACCGGCGGCACTTCACCGCGCAGCTGGAGCGCTCCGTCGCCGCGGGGGCGAGCGTGGCGGTGCTGTTCGTCGACCTCGACGGCTTCAAGGCGGTCAACGACACCCTCGGGCACGCCGCCGGCGACGAGCTGCTGCAGGAGGCCGCGCGGCGGCTGGTGCTGGTGGTCGGCGCGGACGGGCTGCCCGCCCGCCTGGGCGGCGACGAGTTCGCCGTCCTGCTGCCGGACCAGCTGCCCGGGCTGGTCGAGGACGTCGGCGAGGCCGTCGTCGCGTGCCTGCGCGAGCCGTTCCTGCTCGGCGCCGGCCCGGCGACGATCGGCGCCAGCGTCGGCGTGACGACCTCGGTGCGCGACGACGACGCCGACTCGCTGCTGTCGCGGGCCGACGCGGCCATGTACGCCGCCAAGCGCTCCGGCGGCAGCCGCAGCGTGCTGGCCGGCGACGAGGCCTGAGCGAGCGGGAGGGCGAGCGGGGAGGGCGAGCGGGAGGGCCCGTCGCCGCGGCGTCAGCGCACCTCCAGCTCCGACAGCGCCTCGTGCGCCCGGGCGACGGCGTCCCGGCGCTCCCGCCCCCGCGCCCCGCACCGGGCCAGCACGGCCTCGGCGAGGACCGCGACCACCGCCGCGGCGGCCGCGTAGCTGTCGAAGGCGCCGGGGCCGTCGACGGGGACCTCGAAGCGGTGCCGGGCCGCGGCGGTGGCCGGCCGGGCCGTGGGGTCCGCGAGCACGACCGAGGGCACCCCGAGCCCGCTCACGTGCCCGAGCACGGCGGCCACGGCGGGCGGCCGGCGGCGGAAGGCGACGAGCACGAAGGCGTCCCGCTCCCCCAGCGAGGCCACCTCCTCCGCGACCGTCTGCCCCGGCTGCGGCACCAGGGCGACGTCGGCGCGCGCCTGCAGCAGCTGCTCGCGCAGGTGCAGGGCGACCGGGTAGCTGTTGCGCCAGCCGGCGACCACCACGCGCCGGGCACCGGCCAGCAGCCGGGCGGCGGCCTCGAGCGCGTCGCGGTCCAGCGCCTGCGCGGCCGCCGCGAGGTTGCGCGTGTCGTGGGCCAGGTGCAGCGCGACCGCGTCCCCGGCGTCCTGCGGCAGCCCGCCGAGCGGGACGCCGCGGGCGCGCAGGCCCCGGGCGTCGGCCCGCGCCTGGGCGAAGGAGTCGAAGCCCAGGCGCCGGAAGAACCTGCTGACCGAGGCCTTGGAGGTGCCGGAGGCGTCGGCGAGCTCGGCGCCGGTGTAGCCGGCGAGGTCCTCGGCGTGCTCGAGCACCAGCTCGGCCAGCCGGCGCTCGACGGGGCTGAGGTCCGGCCAGGCCCGTTCGATGCGCTCGCGCACGCCCCCGTCCCCCGTCACCCGCGCCGCCGCGCCACGTCCAGCACGGCGGCCTCGAAGGCGTCGATGCCGTGCGCCACGTCCTCGAGGGTGACGGACTCCTGCGGTGCGTGGCTGATGCCGTCCGCGCAGCGCACGAAGAGCATGGCCACCGGCGTGATCGCGGCCATCGCCATCGCGTCGTGCCCGGCGCGGCTCCAGATGCGCGGCGGGGCGTCGTCGCCGGTGGCGGCGATGCCGGCCAGCACCGAGGCCTGGAGCTCCTCGTCGCAGCGCACACCGGCCGCGGTGTGCGTCTCGGTGAGCTCGAAGGCCAGCCGGCGCCGGGCGCAGGAGCGCTGCGCGTGCTCGCGGACGCGCTCGACGAGGGCGTCGCGGGCCTCGTCGTGCTCGGCGCGCACGTCGAGGGAGAGCTCCACGAGGCCGGGCACGACGTTGACCCCGCCCGGGTGCGCCTGCAACCGCCCCACGGTGGCGATGCCGTCGGCCTCGACGGCCAGGCGCTCGACGGCCAGCACGACCTCCGCGGCGCCGACGAGGGCGTCGCGGCGCCGGGGGTAGGGGGTGCCGCCGGCGTGCCGGGCCTCGCCGACGACCCGGCCGGTGAAGCGCCGGGCGCCCGCGATGGAGGTGACCACGCCCAGCGGCCGGTCGGCGGCCTCCAGCAGCGGGCCCTGCTCGATGTGCAGCTCCAGGTAGCCGACGAGGTCCTCGGGCCGGCGGGCGACCTCGCCGATGCGGGAGGGGTCCAGCCCGAAGCGCTCGGCGGCCTCGCGCACGCTGACGCCCTCGCGGTCGGTGCGCTCCCACCACTCCTCGCGCCAGGCGCCGGCCACCGCGCAGCTGCCGAGCAGCGCGGTGGAGAAGCGGGTCCCCTCCTCGTCGGAGAACGCCACGACCTCCAGGGCGAAGGGCAGCTGCCCGGCGCGCGGCGCGAGCCGGCGCGCGACCTCCAACGCGCTGACGACGCCGAGGACGCCGTCGTAGCGCCCGGCGTCGGGGACGGTGTCCAGGTGCGAGCCCAGCACGAGCGCGGGCAGGCCGGGGGCGCGGCCCTCCAGGCGCCCCCACTGGTTGCCCGCCTGGTCGCTCCAGGTGCGCATCCCCAGCTCGCCCATCCAGCGCGCGGCCAGGGCGTTGGCGCGGGCGTGCTCGGGCGACAGGTGCACGCGCTCGACGCCCTCGGCGCTGGCGGACAGGCCGGCGAGCTCGTCGCAGCGCTCCAGCGCGCGGCGGGCGTCGGCCGTGGACGCGGGCGCGCTCACGCGGGCACCGCCTGCGCGTAGACCTCCAGGGCGGCGCCCGTGCCGCCGCCGGGGGCGACGGGGGCGCCGGCGGCGCGCAGCACCTGCTCCAGCGCGGCCAGGGTGACGAGGACGGCGTCCCGGCGGGCGTTGTGGCCCATCGTGCCGATGCGCCACACGCGCCCGGCGAGGGGGCCGAAGGAGGTGCCGATCTCGATGCCGTAGTCGTGCAGCAGCGCCGAGCGCACCGCCTCGCCGTCCACGCCGTCGGGGACCTCGACGGCCACGACGTTGTGCATCTTGTGCGCGACGTCGCCGAACACCTCCAGGCCGAGGCCGCGGACGCCGGCCAGCACCGCGTCGCCGTGCAGGCGGTGGCGGGCGACGGCCCGCTCCAGGCCCTCCTCCAGCAGCAGGCGGGCGCACTCGCGGGCGCCGTAGAGCATCGTGGTGGCCTCGGTGTGGTGGTTCAGCCGCGCCTCGCTCCAGTAGTCCAGGACCATCCCGAGGTCGAAGTAGTTCGAGCGCACCCGCCGCCCGCTCGCCGCCGCGCCGTCCTCGGCGTCCGGGTCGGCGCGCAGGCCGGCCTCGAGGCTGCGCCGGGAGTCGACGACCTCGACCGCGCGCGGCGACAGCGACAGCGGGGAGCTGCCGGAGGGGCCGCCCAGGCACTTCTGCAGGCCGGCGGTGGCCGCGTCCACCTGCCAGGCGTCCATGGCGAAGGGGTTGCCGCCCAGGGAGGCGGTGCAGTCGACGTAGAGCAGCGCGCCGTGGCGGTGGCACACCTCGCCGACCCCCTCCAGCGGCTGGTTCATCGTCGTGGAGGTGTCGCCCTGCACGAGGGCGACGAGCTGCGGGCGGACCTCGCGGACGGCCTGCTCCAGCTGCTCGGGGGTGAACACCCGCCCCCAGGGGACCTCGCGCACGTGGACCTCGGCGCCGCAGCGCTCGGCGATCTCGCGCAGCAGGTGCCCGAAGCGGCCGAAGACCGGCACGAGCACCCGGTCGCCGGGGGTGATGAGCGAGACCAGCGCGGCCTCGATGCCGGCGCGCGAGGTGCCGTCGACGAGCACCGTCGCCTCGTTGCGGGTGCGGAAGACCTCCCGGTAGAGGGCCTGGGTCTCGGTCATGCACGCCGTCATCCACGGGTCGTACTGCCCGGTGAGCTGGGCGGACATGGCGCGCAGCACGCGCGGGTCGACCGTGATCGGCCCCGGGCCCATGAGCAGCCGCGGCGGCGGGTCGACGGGGGCGAGCACGCCGGTGCGGGAGAGGGCGGGCGCCGGGGCCCAGGTCCGGATCTGCTGTTCCACGTGGGCCAGCATATGCAACGACCGTTCCACGCACACCCCCTCCGGGACGAGCCGCGGGCGGCCGGGGCGGCGGGAGCGGAACCGGCGGGGCGGCGGGCGGCGGGTGCGCTCGGGAGGTGCACCGGCCGCCGGCGCGCCACGATGCTCCCGTGATCACCTCTCCGATCTCCGACGTGCGCACCGCCCTGGACCAGCTGCAGGCCGACGTGGAGGCCTGGGCCTCCGGCGGGCGCCTGGACGCCGCCACCGCCGGGGAGCTGCGCCGGCACCTGAGCTCGGTGCGCGAGCGCTTCGAGGTCGTCGCCGACCGCTGGCCCAGCGAGGGCGCCGACGACGCCGGCTGACGCCCCGCCGGCGCTCGGTCGGGCTCGGCCGCCCCGGGCGGGTGGGGTCTTGGTCCGAACGGGCACGAGCCCGTCCCGGTGCTGTGGCCGCGCGCCGGGCGTGCCGATGACTCCTTCGACGCGGACGAACGGCCGGACAGCGGCACGGAGGAGCACCATGAAGACGGTCCTGGTACTGGAGACCACCCGCCCCATCGGGGCTCGCGACCTCAACGGGTTCCTCAGCGGCCTGTCCGCCGAGGTGCCGGGCTGCTTCGTCTCCCAGGGCCCGAGCACGGCGGGCCGCCTGACGGTGACCGTCCTGTCGTCCACCCCGGTGGACCTGGAGGTGGCCGAGCAGGTCCTGGAGTCGCTGCCGCAGCTGTGCGACGCCATCTCCTCGCTGGAGCTGCAGCAGCCGGTGTCGCGCTTCGCCGCCGCCCGGGCCGCCGCCGCGGCCGCCGCGGCCGCCGGCTGAGGCGACCGCGTGGGAACCCCCTCCACGCGCGGCAGCGCCCGGTCCCCGCAGGTTCTGCTGCGGGGACC
>NZ_JBJLSF010000129.1:0-9283 GCF_050871885.1 Kineococcus aridisoli
GGCCGCACCCCCGGGTGCGGCCGGCCTCCGCGCGTGCGGGGCACCTCCGGTGCTCGCGGAGGGACACCGGCCGGCCCGGCATCGAGTCAGGCTAGGCTCGCCTAGCCCGCTCGTCACCGCCTGCCGGAAGGCCCTCCCGTGCTGCTGTCCCGCCGCGCCGCCCTCGCCGCCTCCGCCGCCGCGGCCCTGTCGCTGTCCGCCTGCGGCGACGACCCGACCCCCGGCACCGGCTCGACGGCCTCCGGCACCCCGGCCGCGGCGGGCGGCTTCCCGGTGACGATCCCCACGAAGTTCGGCGACGTGACCCTCGAGCAGGCGCCGCAGCGCGTCGTCGCCCTCGGCTGGGGCGACGCGGAGACCGCGCTGGCCCTGGGCGTGCAGCCCGTCGGCGCCTCCGACTGGCTGGCCTTCGGCGGGGAGGGCGTCGGCCCCTGGGCCACCGGGCGGTACACCAGCGCACCCGAGCTCATCGGGACGCTGGAGCCCTCCTACGAGGCGATCGCGGCGCTGCGGCCGGACCTCGTCCTCGACGTCAAGAGCTCCGGCGACGAGGACCGCCACGCCAAGCTGTCCGCCATCGCCCCCACCCTCGGCGTCCCCGCCGACGGCGAGTCCTACCTCACCGGCCTCGAGGACCAGGTCACGATGATCGCCCAGGCCCTCGGCAAGGCCTCAGCCGGCCAGGACCTGCTCGACGACATCGACGCCGCCTTCGAGCAGGCCGCCGCCGCCCACCCGCAGTGGCGGGACCGGACCGTCACCGCGGCCGCCCGCACCAGCGAGGGCTGGGGCGCCTACGTCGAGGGCAGCGAGCGCGTGCAGTTCATGGAGCGCCTGGGGTTCGTGCAGAACCCGCAGGTCGCCGCGCTGCCCGTCGCCGAGGGCGGCTTCACCGTCGACGTCTCGAACGAGCAGCTGAACCTCCTGGACGCCGACGCGCTCGTCGCCTTCCCCATCTACGTCCCGGCCACCGCCATCACCGCCGACCCGCTGTGGACGGCGATCCCGGCGGTCGCGGCCGGGCGGGCCCTCGTGCTCGACGAGGACGTCTCCAGCGCCTACTCGCTCGGCTCGGTGCTCTCGGTGCGCTACGCCCTCGACGCCCTCGTGCCCCAGCTGGAGCGCATCCTCCCCGCCTGAGCCGGCCGTCGTCCTCTCAGGCACCGCCCCCCGGGGCCCCGGTGACCATCCACGCACCGCTGCGCTCGCGGTGCACCAGCGTGACCAGCCGCGCCAGCGTGAACACCCCCGCGAAGCTGATCCACAGCCACACCAGCCCGGCCCGCCCGGGCGGCGCCAGCCACAGCACCCCCAAGGCCAGCGGCGCGTAGACGGCCAGCGTCCCCAGCCCGGCGCGCGCCAGGTAGCGCCCGTCACCGGCGCCAATGAGGACCCCGTCCAGGACGAAGACCCACCCGGCGGCGGGCAGGCACAGCCCCAGCACGACGAGCGCGGCGGCCAGGCAGGCGCGGGTGGCCGGGTCCGGGGCGAAGAAGCCCGCGACCGCACCGCCGGCCGGCACGAGCACCGCGCCCAGCAGCACGCCCGCACCCACGCCCCACTGGACCATCCGGCGCACCGCGGCGCGCACGTCGCCGACGTCCCCGGCGCCCAGCGCCCGCCCCACCAGGGCCTGCGCGGCGATGGCCAGGGCGTCCAGGGCCAGCGCCGTCGTCGTCCACACGGTGTTCGCCACCTGGTGGGCCGCCACGCCCGCGTCGCCCTGCGCGGCCGCCACGAACGTCGTCAGCAGCAGCGCCGCGCGCAGGGTCACCGTCCGCACCAGCAGCGGGACGCCGTCGCGGGCGCCGCGCAGCACGCCCAGCGGGTGCGGGCGCACCCGGGCGCCGGTGCGCCGCACCCCCCGGGCCACGACGGCCACCAGCGCCAGCGCCATGAGCAGCTGAGTGGCGGCGGTGCCGACCGCCGAGCCGGCGATCCCCCAGCCGGCGCCGTTCACGAGCAGCAGGTTGAGCGCCACGTTGAGCGCGGCACCCGCGGCGGCCACCACGAGCGGCGTGCGGGTGTCCTGCAGGCCGCGCAGCACCCCCGTCGCCGCCAGGACGACGAGCATCCCGGGCAGGCCCACCAGGCTCCAGCGCAGGTAGGTGAGCGCGAACGGCCGGGCGGCGGCGGACACCCCGAGCAGGTCGACCAGGGGGCCGGACAGCAGCAGCACGAGCACGGCGGTGAGCACGCCCAGGCCCAGCGCCAGCCACACGCCGTCCACGCCCTGCGCCAGCGCACCGCGCCGGTCACCGGCCCCCAGCCGGCGGGCCACGCCCGCGGTGGTGCCGTAGGCGAGGAAGACGAAGACGCTGACGGCCGTGCCCAGCACGGCCCCGGCGATGCCCAGCCCGGCCAGCGGCAGCGTCCCCAGCCGCCCCACGATCGCGGAGTCGGCCAGCAGGAACAGCGGTTCGGCCACGAGCGCGCCCAGGGCGGGGACGGCCAACCGGAGGATCTCGGCGTCCCGCCGCCCCAGCTTGAGCCGTCCGGGGGAGCCGTTACCAGACCGCAACCTGTCCGCCATCCACTCGTCCACACCAACCTTCGCGCTTCCACACCGCGTGGACAGCATCGTCGCAGGTCAAAGCGGTGCGACCGTCCACGGCCCCCGGGATCCACCGAGTTGTCCCCAGGGTTGTCCACCCCCTGTGCACAACGGTCCCCAGGCCGTCCACAGCCTGTCCACCGACCTGTGCACAGGGCCGTTTGACCCGGCGGCCGGGCGTGGGTCACTGTGCCTGGAGAGCACGTCGCGCTCGTGTCGGACGCCTCCCGTACAACTGCGGGCAACGACCGCCGAGAGGGCGTCCGGGAAGAGGGGCCTGCCGCAGTGACCACCTACGACGAGCCGCCCGCGCAGTACGACGGCCAGGGCGGCCAGCCCCGCCGCGGCCGCGACGGGGGCTCCTCCGCCGGCGGCGAGTCCTTCGACCGGATGCCCCCCCAGGACATCGCCGCCGAGCAGGGCGTGCTCGGCGGGATGATGCTCTCCAAGGACGCCATCGCCGACGTCGTCGAGGTCCTCAAGGGCAACGACTTCTACCGCCCCGCCCACGAGCTCATCTACGAGGCGGTCCTCGACCTGTACTCGCGCGGCGAGCCCGCCGACCCGGTCACCGTCTCCGCCGAGCTCACCAACCGCAACGAGCTCGCCCGCGTCGGCGGCACCCCCTACCTGCACGACCTCATCTCCACCGTCCCCACGGCCGCCAACGCCGGCTTCTACGCCCGCATCGTGCGCGAGCGCGCCGTGCTGCGCCGCCTGGTGGAGGCCGGCACCCGCATCGTGCAGATGGGCTACGGCGGCGACGGCATGGACGTCGAGGCCATCGTCAACTCCGCCCAGGCCGAGGTCTACGCCGTCACCGAGAAGCGGGTGAAGGAGGACTACGCCGTCCTCGGCGACGTCATCGAGGGCACCATCGACGAGATCGAGGCCAGCTCCCACCGCGGCGAGGGCATGGTCGGCGTCCCCACCGGCTTCGCCGACCTCGACCAGCTGACCAACGGCCTGCACCCCGGCCAGATGATCGTCATCGCGGCTCGGCCCGCCGTGGGCAAGTCCACGCTCGGACTCGACATCGCCCGTGCCGCCTCGATCAAGCACGGCCTGGCGTCGGTGATCTTCTCCCTGGAGATGGGCCGCAACGAGATCTCCATGCGCCTGCTGTCCGCGGAGGCGCGCATCCCCCTGCAGAACATGCGCAAGGGCACGATGCGCGAGGACGACTGGACCAAGCTCGCGCGGACGATGGGCTCGGTGTCCGAGGCCCCGCTGTACATCGACGACTCGCCGAACATGTCGCTGATGGAGATCCGCTCCAAGTGCCGCCGCCTCAAGCAGCGCGCCGACCTCAAGCTCGTCATCGTCGACTACCTGCAGCTGATGACGAGCGGCAAGCGCGTCGAGAGCCGCCAGCAGGAGGTCTCCGAGTTCTCCCGCGCGCTGAAGCTGCTGGCCAAGGAGATCGAGGTCCCGGTCATCGCGCTCTCGCAGCTGAACCGCGGTCCGGAGCAGCGCACGGACAAGAAGCCGCAGATGAGCGACCTGCGCGAGTCCGGCTGCCTCACGGCCGACACCCGGGTGCTGCGCGCCGACACCGGTGCCGAGACGACGATGGGCGAGCTGTTCGCGCTGCAGGCGCGCGACGTGCCCGTCTGGGCCCTCGACGACTCGCTGCGCTACGTCCGCCGCCACCTGACGCACGTCTTCCCGACGGGGGTGAAGCCCGTCCACCGGCTGCGGCTGGCATCGGGCAAGGAGGTCCGCGCGACCGCGAACCACCCGTTCCTCACCTACGACGGGTGGAAGCCGCTGGGGGAGCTCGGCGTCGCGGACCGGATCGCGGTGCCGCGGCACGTGCCCGGTCCCGAGCGCGTCGCCGGCTGGGAGGACGACCGCGTCGTGCTGCTCGGGCACCTCATCGGTGACGGGTCCTTCGTGCGGCGGCAGCCGCTGCGCTACGCGAGCGTGGACGAGGCGAACCTGGCGGCGGTGGCGGACGCGGCCGCGTCCGCGTTCGGCATCACCGCGGTGCGCGACGAGTACGCGGCCGCGCGCTGCACGACGCTGCGCCTGCCCGCGCCCTTCCGGCTCACCCACGGCAAGCGCAACCCGATCGCGGAGTGGCTCGACGACCTCGGCCTGTTCGGCAGGCGCAGCCACGAGAAGTTCGTCCCCGAGGAGGTGTTCCACCTCCCCAAGCGGCAGATCGCCCTGTTCCTGCGCCACCTGTGGGCCACGGACGGCTCGGTCACCGTGTCGCGGGCCGGCCGCGGCGGGCGGATCTACTACGCCTCGACGAGCCGGCGCCTGGTCGACGACCTGTCGCGGCTGCTGCTGCGCTTCGGCATCTCCACCCGCGTCCGCACGGCGACGCCGAAGCCCGGTTACCGGCCCGGCTACACCCTCGACGTCTCCGGCGTGGACGACCAGCGGCGGTTCCTGCAGGAGATCGGCGTGCACGGGGCGCGCGGCGCGTCGGCCGACCGGCTGCTGGAGGTCGTCCGCGACGTCAGCGGCAACACGAACGTGGACACCGTGCCGCGCCAGGTGTGGGACGACGTGCGGCAGCTGCTGCAGGAGCGCGGGATGACGCACCGCGAGTTCGCCACGGCGATGGGGACGTCCTTCTCGGGCAGCACCCTGTGGAAGCACGCTCCCTCGCGCGAGCGCCTGGGCCGGGTCGCGCAGGTCCTCGACAGCGCCGACCTGGAGGTGATGGCGGTGAACGACGTCCTGTGGGACGAGGTCGTCGCCATCGAGCCGGACGGCGAGGAGCAGGTGTTCGACGCGACCGTCGTCGGCGGCCACAACTTCATCGCCGACGGCATCGCGGTCCACAACTCGATCGAACAAGATGCCGACATGGTCATCCTGCTGCACCGCGAGGACATGTACGAGAAGGAGTCCCCCCGCGCGGGCGAGGCCGACTTCATCGTCGCCAAGCACCGCAACGGCCCGACCGACACGATCACCGTCGCGTTCCAGGGGCACTACTCGCGCTTCGTCGACATGGCGACCTGACCCGGCGCCGACCCGGCGCCGACCCTGGGCCGACCCGGGGAGTCGTCAGCGCCGCACGACCAGGACGGTGGTGCTGTCGCCGTCCTCGTCCTCCTCGGTCCGCGTGGCGGCGCGCAGGCCGGCGGCGCGCGCGGCGGCCAGCGCGGCCGGGCCCTGCGACTCGTCGAGCTCGACGAAGCAGCGCCCGCGCGCGCTGAGCCAGCCGCCGGCCTCGCCCAGCAGGCGGCGCAGCACGTCGAGGCCGTCGGCGCCGCCGTCGAGGGCGCGGCGGTCCTCGGCCTCGCGCATCTCCGGCGGCAGGTGGGCGATGCGGGCGGTGGGCACGTAGGGGACGTTGGCGAGCAGGACGTCCACCGCGCCGCGCAGCGCGGCCGGCAGCGCGGCGAACAGGTCCCCGGTGACGACGTGCGCGCCGGGCAGGTTGCGGCGGGCGCAGTCCACCGCGACGGGGTCGAGGTCGGTGGCGTGCACGCGCAGCCCCGGCACGCGCGCCGAGACCGCGGCGGCCAGGGCCCCCGTGCCGCAGCAGAGGTCGAGGAGGACGTCGCCGGGGCGGGCGTGGGCGGCGGCGCGCTCGACGAGGGCTGCGCTGCGGTGGCGCGGCACGAAGACGCCGGGTGCCACCGCGAGCCGCAGACCGCAGAACCCGGCCCAGCCGAGGACGTCCTCCAGGCGCTCACCGGCCACCCGCCGCGCGACGAGCACCTCCAGGTCCGCGCCGTCGGCCGCCTCCGCGAGCAGGGCCGCCTCCTGCTCGGCGTGGACGCAACCCGCGGCCCGCAACCGGTCGGTCACGGACCGCTGCTCGGATTGCTGCACGGCGGGGACGCTAGCCCACGTCCGCGGCGGCCGGCGGTGCTCCCGCGGTCCGTCGCGGGTGCGCGGGAATCGCAGCGGCCCGGGAGGGGTTGGCCACGACGAACGCCGTCTCCCGGAAGGTCGCCCTCGTGTCGATGCCGCTGTCCATCCTCGACCTCGCGCCGATCGCGCCCGGTGAGTCCCCGAGCGAGAGCATCGCGGCCAGCGTCGCGCTGGCCCAGGAGGCGGAACGCCACGGCTACCGCCGCGTCTGGTACGCCGAGCACCACAACATGCCGACGATCTCCTCGTCGGCGCCCGCGGTGCTCATCGCGCACGTCGGCGCGCACACCTCCACGATCCGCCTCGGTGCCGGTGGCGTGATGCTGCCCAACCACTCGCCGCTGGCGATCGCGGAGCAGTTCGGCACGCTGGAGGCCATGTACCCGGGCCGCATCGACCTCGGCCTGGGGCGCGCGCCCGGCTCCGACCAGCAGACCACCTACGCGCTGCGCCGCGACCCGGCCGCCTCCGAGCAGTTCCCCGAGGACGTCGCCGAGCTGCGCGACTACTTCGCCGGCACCTCCCGGGTGCCGGGGGTCAGCGCGGTGCCCGGCGACGGCGCGCGGGTGCCGCTGTACCTGCTGGGCTCGTCGACGTTCGGCGCGCGGCTGGCCGCGGCGCTCGGGCTGCCCTACGCGTTCGCCTCGCACTTCGCCCCGCAGGCCCTGCACGCCGCGGTGAGCGCCTACCGCGAGCAGTTCCGCCCGTCGGAGCAGCTGGACCACCCGCACGTCATCGCGGGGGTGAACGTCGTCGCCGCCGACACGGCCGAGGCGGCCCGCACCCTCCACGAGCAGGTGCAGCGCCAGTTCGCGGTGTCGCTGTTCGGCCGGGGCCGCACCTTCACCGAGCCGGAGGTCGACATCCTCATGGAGACCGCGGCCGGCCAGCACGTGCGGCAGATGCAGTCCTACGCGGCGGTCGGCACGCCCACCGACGTCCGCGCCTACCTGGAGGAGTTCCGCCGACACGCGGGTGCGGACGAGCTCATCGTCGCCCACCAGGCCCGCGACACGCAGGCGCGGTTGCGCTCGGTGCGCCTGACCGCCGAGGCGTTCGAGGGCGCGACCGTCTGAGCTCAGGGGCCGGGCGCGGCGAGCACCCGCTCCAGGGTCCGCCGCCCCAGCCGGCTCATCACCGGGTTGCTGACCTCGTAGTACCGCACGAGGCCGATCGCCTGCTCGAACGCCCAGGCCCGGCCGCGTTGCCGCTCCAGCTCGCCGCACCCCAGCTGCGCGTGGAACTCCTCGCGCGGCCCCTCCTCGAACAGGTGCCACGCCGCCACGAGGTCGAGCGCCGGGTCGGCCGGTCCCAGCCCGCCCACGTCGAGGACGCCCACCAGGCGGCCGGACCCGGCGGGGTCGACGAGCACGTTGCCCGGCACCAGGTCCCCGTGCGTCACCAGGTCCGGCTGCTCGCGCGGCAGCGTGCGCATCTGCGCCCACGCGGTGCGGCAGCGGGCCACGTCCAGCAGCCCCTCGCTGCGCGCGCAGCACTGCTCCACCCACGCGTCGTGGCTGCTCAGCTCCCCGCCGCGGCCGGTTCCGCGGAACGCCCGCCCCCGCGTCGGCAGGGCGCGCACGTCCGCGACGAACCGCGCGAGGTCGCGCGCCAGGTCCGCGGGACCGGCGCCGTCGGCGACGGTCCCGGGCAACCAGGACTGCACCGCCCACGGGACGGGGCAGCCCGGGCCCGGTTCGCCGAGCGCGACGGGCGCGGGGGTCGCCACGGCCGTGCGCCCGAGCAGCTCGCGGGCCGCCTCGGCCTCGCGGCGCAGCTCCTCGCGCAACCGCGCCACCGGCCCGGGGCGCAGCGGGAAGCGGGGGGGGGGGTGGGGGCCGCCGCCGCGCACCACCCGCAAGGGGCGCCCCGCGCCCCCCCCCCCCCCACCCCCCCCACCCCCCCCCCCCCCCACCCCACCCCCCCCCCGACGCGGAACAGCGCGTTGACGGTGCCGTCGGAGCGCACCGGCCGCACCGGCAGGTCACGCCACGCCGGGAACTGCGCGGCCACCAGCCGGCGGACGACCGCGAGGGGCAGCGCGAGCTGGCCGGGGTGCATGGCCGGGCCGCCGCTCACGGCAGGAGTCCAGCACGGCCGCCGCCGTCCGGGCCACGGGTTTCCGGGCCACGGGTCCCCGCCCCACGGGTCCCCGCCCCACGGGTCCCCGCTCCACCGGGTTCCGCGCCGCCGTGGAGCGCCAGCAGCTCCGCCCCGATCCGGGCCAGTTCCGTCCGCACCGAGGCGGGCTGCTCCACCTCCAGCTGCCCGCCCCAGCCGGCGAGCGTGCGGGCCAGGTCCAGCGCCGTCGGCGCGGCCACCCGCACCCGGCTGCGACCACCCGCCTCCCCACCCGCGGCCCCGCCCGCGTCCCCGCCGCGCTCCTGCACCTGCTCGTCGACGACCTCGCAGGCGCGGCCGAACTGCGCGCGCAGCACGGGCAGGAACCGGTGCGCCACGACGACCACGGCGCTCGTGCCGGCGCGGCGGCGCTCGACCTCGTCGACGACCTCCCGCCAGGCGGTGGCGAGCTCGAAGCCCGCGGGCCGCTCGAAGCGCTCGTCGAGGACCCGGGCCCGCTCGACGCGGTCGGCGCGGAAGGTGCGCCGACCGTCGGCGGTCCCGGCGAGCAGGTACCAGGTGCCGTCCTTGGCGACCAGGCCCAGCGGGTCGACGGTCCGGCTGCTCGTGCCCGAGCGGCTGCGGTAGTCCAGCTGCACGCGCAGGCGGTCGACCACCGCCCGCTGCAGCAGCTCCACCACCGCCGGTCGCGGGGGCGGCTCCTGGCCCCAGCCGGCGCCGGCGTGGGCCACGGCGCCGGCGGCGGCCCCGGCGGCCGCGCGGTATGTTGTTGGGAGGGCCCCGCCCCGCTTTACCCCGAACACT
>NZ_JBJLSF010000130.1:0-9222 GCF_050871885.1 Kineococcus aridisoli
CCGCGGGGGCTTCCCCCGGGGGACCCCGCCGCCGCCCCCGACCGGGGGCCGGGCCGGCCGCGCGCCGGCGCGCGGCCAGCCCGGCGCACAGCACGACCACCGCGGCCGCGGCCCAGACCCCGCCCGCCACGTGCTCGCCGAAGAACAGCGCGCTCCAGGCCAGCGTGAACACCGGCTGCACCAGCTGCACCTGGCTGACCGAGCTGACGGGGCCGATCGCCAGACCGCGGTACCAGGCGAAGAACCCCAGGAACGTGCTGAAGACGCCGAGGTAGCCGAACGCGACCCAGCCCGACGGCTCCGCGGACAGCCCTCCCCGCAGGGCACCGCCGACGGCCAGCGGCACCGTGAGCGGCAGGGCGAGCACCAGCGCCCAGCAGGTGGTCTGCCAGGCACCCAGCTCCCGGGCCAGCAGCGCACCCTCGGCGTAGCCCGCCGCCGCCAGCACGACCGCGGCCAGCAGCAGCAGGTCGGGCACGTGCAGGCCGCCGAGACCGCCCGCGCCGACGGCCAGGAAGGCCAGCACCGCGGCGAAGCCCGCCGTGCTCGCCGCCCAGAACCCGGCGGGCGGGCGCTCACCGCCGCGCAGGCAGCCGGCGGCGGCGGTCGCCAGCGGCAGCGCGCCGACGACCACCGCCCCGTGCGCGGCCGGCACCGACTGCAGCGCCCAGCTGGTCAGCAGCGGGAAGCCGGCGACCACCCCGGCCACCACCACCGCCAGCCGCGGCACCAGCCGGCGGGCGGGCCGGGCGACGCGGCGCAGGGCCAGCAGGGCACCCGCGAGCAGCGCGGCGAGGACCGCCCGCCCGGCCCCCGCGAACAGCGGGTCCAGCCCGGCGACGGCGAGCCGGGTGAACGGCAGCGTCAGGGAGAAGACGAGGACGCCCAGCAGGCCGAGGAGCAGGCCGCTCGGTGACGGTCCGGTGGCCGGGCGGATAGCGCTACCAAGGAGTTTCACGACCGACGGTAGCAGTTCCGCTCCGCGCGGGTCGCTCGTCCTGTCACGGGTCTTGACGCTGCGCTCACAGGCTTCGTACAGTCCAGCCACCGCGCTTCCGGAAGTCTTCCGGAAGCGCGCTGCCCAGGCGATGGAGCCGACGGAAGGCCGACGATGCCTCTGCCCCGCAAGTCCCCCACCACCACCGCCCGACACCTGGTCGGGCTCGCCGTCGCACCGGCCCTGCTGGCCCTGGCGGCGGCCGGGCCGTCCGCGGCGGCACCCCCGCCCACCGCGGAGAAGGCGCAGGCGCAGACCGCCCAGCGCCACGGCGGCCAGGACACCCTGCGCCGCTCGGCCCCGCGCGACCTCGTCGTCGGCACCGCCGTCGCCGGCGGCGGCCACCACGAGGAGCAGGACTACGCCGACCCCTTCGCCTACGACGTGGAGTACCGCGAGCGGATGGCCGCGGAGTTCAGCTCCCTGTCCCCGGAGAACCAGGCGAAGTGGGAGTACATCCACCCCCGCCAGGACTTCTACAACTTCTACCCGATGGACGCCATCGTCCGCTTCGCGCAGGAGAACCGCCAGGTCGTGCGCGGGCACACCCTGCTCTGGCACAGCCAGAACCCGGAGTGGCTGGAGGAGGGCGACTTCACCGACGAGGAGCTGCGCGCCATCCTCAAGGAGCACATCCAGACCGTCGTCGGCCGCTACGCGGGCCGCATCCAGCAGTGGGACGTCGCCAACGAGATCGTCAAGGACGACGGCAGCGGTCTGCGCATCGGCCCGACGAGCGAGGGCGGGAACATCTGGATCACCCGGCTGGGTCCGGGAATCATCGCCGACGCGTTCCGCTGGGCGCACGAGGCGGACCCGCAGGCGAAGCTGTTCCTCAACGACTACGGCGTCGAGGGGATCAACCCCAAGAGCACCGCGTACTACGAGCTGGTCAAGCGCCTGAAGGCCGAGGGCGTCCCGGTCGACGGGTTCGCGGTCCAGGGCCACCTCAGCACGCAGTACGGGTTCCCGGGCGACCTGCAGGCGAACCTGCAGCGCTTCGACGCCCTGGGCCTGGAGACCGCGATCACCGAGCTCGACGTGCGGATGGTGCTGCCGGAGAACGGGATCCCGACCAGCGCCCAGCAGGCGCAGCAGGCGGACTACTACCGCCGGGCCCTGCAGGCCTGCCTGGGCGTGGAGGACTGCGACTCCTTCACGATCTGGGGGTTCACGGACAAGTACTCCTGGGTCCCGGTGTTCTTCACCGAGGAGGGTTCGGCGACCGTCATGACGGCCGACTACGAGCGCAAGCCCGCCTACCACGCGCTGCAGTCCACGCTGCTCGAGGCGCGGCGCGGCGCCGGCGGGCGCTGAGCCGGCACCCGGCAGCGGTTCCCGGCACCCGCGGCACGCTCCGGCACCCGCCCGGGGCGTGCCGCACCGCGCTCCCCCCGGCACCGGCCTCGCCGTAGGGTGATCACCCTGAGGAAGGGGGCGCCGCGGTGGACGACAGCGAGCGCAGCGTGACGATCACCGAGATCGCCCGCCGGGCGGGGGTGTCCGTGCCGACCGTCTCGCGCGTCGTCAACGGGCGCGGCGACGTCGCCGCGGCCACCCGGGACCGCGTCGAGGCGCTGCTGCGCCAGCACGGCTACCGGCGCCCGCTGCGGGCGCGCACGGCGCTGCGGGCGGGGCTGCTCGACCTCGTCTTCGACGACCTCGACTCGCCGTGGGCGGTGGAGATCATCCGCGGGGTGGAGGACGTCGCCCACGCGGCGGGGGCCGGCACCGTCGTCTCGGCGGTGCACCGGCGCACCACCTCCGCCCGGCAGTGGCTGGGCAACCTGCGCGCCCGGGCCAGCGACGGGGTCATCCTCGTCACCTCCGACCTCGCACCGACCCTGGCCCAGGAGCTGCACGAGGTCGCGGTGCCGGTCGTGGTCGTCGACCCGGCCGGTGGGCCGGTCGTGGGCGCGCCCTCGATCGGTGCGACGAACTGGGCCGGCGGGCTGAGCGCCACCCAGCACCTCGTGGAGCTGGGCCACCGGCGCGTGGCGCACGTCAGCGGCCCGGCCGGGCTGCTGTGCAGCCGCGCGCGCCTGGACGGCCACCGCGCCGGCCTGGAGTCCGCGGGCCTGGCCGTCGACCCCCGCCTCGTGCGCGAGGGCGACTTCTACCAGGAGTCGGGGCTGCGGGAGGCGACCGCCCTGCTCGGGCTGGAGGACCCGCCCACCGCGGTGTTCGCCGCCAGCGACCAGATCGCGCTCGGGGTCTACGAGGCGGTGCGGCGCGCCGGGCTGCGCGTGCCCGACGACGTCAGCGTCGTCGGCTTCGACGACCTCAGCCTCGCCGCCTGGGCCTCGCCGCCGCTGACGACGGTCCGCCAGCCACTGGCCGAGATGGGGGCGCTGGCCGCGCGCACCGTGCTGGCGGCGGCCGCCGGCGAGGAGGTGCCGAACCCCCGGGTCGAGCTGGCCACCAGCCTCGTCGTGCGCGACAGCACCGCCCCGCCCCGGGCCTGAGCACCCGGCGGCCGCCGGAGCGGGGCCGCGGGGTCAGGACGGCCGGGCACCCGGCAGGCCGTGGGCGGCCTCGTCGACGATCCGCTGCGCGAGCTCGGAGCCGTAGCGGGCGCGCACCCGCTCGCGCACCTCCGCGTCGTCCTCGGGCACCGGCTCCAGGAACACCTCGGCGACGTCGGGGAAGCGCTCGCGCACCCGCCGGCCGATGCGCACCGCGGCCTGCTCGACCTGCGCACCGGTGAGGGTGTCGACGAGGTCGAGGCGGGCGCACACCAGGACCTGGTCGGTGCCCAGCTGCACCGTCAGCAGGTCCACGACCGCGTCGACCTCCGGCTCGTCGCCGAGCTGGACCAGGACGGCGCGCTGCAGCCGCGGATCGGCCTGCACACCGGTGAGCAGGCGCATGTTCGTGCGCCCCAGCCGCAGGGCGATGAGGGCCAGCAGCAGGGCGATGCACAGGCTGGCGACGCCGTCGTAGACGCCGGACCCGGTGGCCTGGTGCAGGGCGGTCCCGGCACCGGCCAGCAGCAGGCCGATCAGCGCCGCGCTGTCCTCGAACACCACCGTGGTCGCGGTGGGGTCGTCGCTGGTGCGCAGGAACTCCCGGAAGCCCTGCCGGTTCGCCCGGGCCTCCCCGCGCGTCTGCTTCAGCCCCTTCAGCAGCGAGGAGCCCTCGAGGAGGAAGGCGACGGCCAGCACGACGTAGGAGACCAGCGGGTTCTCCAGCTCGTGCGAGGGCGACGTCAGCGCCTGCACGCCCTCGAAGGCCGAGTACAGCGCACCGGTGACGAAGATCGAGCCCGCGGCCACCAGCGCCCAGAAGTAGCGCGCGCGGCCGTAGCCCAGCGGGTGCTCGCGGTCGGCCGGGCGGGCGCTGCTGCGCAGCGCCGTCAGCAGGAACACCTCGTTGACGGTGTCGGCCACCGAGTGCGCGGTCTCGGCGGCCATGGCCGCCGAACCGGTGATCACCGCAGCGACGCCCTTGGCGACGGCGATGAGGGCGTTGGCGCCGAGGGCGACGAGCACGGTGGCGGTGCTCTCCCCTCCCGGGGGACCCTGGCGCTGCTCGTTCGTCGGGGAAACCTTCGCGGCCACGACGGGAGGTTACGGCCGCGGCGCCGCCGGCGCGCGCGGACGGTCCGCCCGGGCGGGATCAGGCGGGCTCAGGCGGGGGCGCCCGCGTCGCCCTCGGCCGCGACCGCGGCGTCGATGACGTGGCTGAGGCCGTCGCGCAGCGCCTGCAGCTCGGCGACGTCCATGCCCAGCCGCTCGACGACCTGCCGCGGGACGGACAGGGCCTGCTCCCGCAACCGGCGGCCGCGGTCGGTGAGGGTGACGGCGAGCGTGCGCTGGTCCTCCGGCAGCCGCCGGCGCTCCAGCAGGCCCGCCGCCTCCAGCCGCTTCAGCAGCGGGGACAGCGTCGGCGGGTCCAGCCGCAGGGCCTCGCTGAGCTCCTTGACCGACATCGGCTCGGCACCCCACAGCGCCAGCATCACCAGGTACTGCGGGTGGGTGAGGCCCATCGGCTCCAGCACCGGCCGGTACACCGCGAGGACCGAGCGGGCGGCGACGACGAGGGCGAAGCAGACCTGGCGCTCCAGGGCGAGCGGATCGGCGCTCTCGTCGAGGTCCGCGGCGCTCACCGGCCCAGGCTACCCGTTCGTGCGCGAAGGGTTCGCCCGCGAGGACGGGGGTCAGGCCGCTGCGCGCAGCCCGGCGTCGGGGTCGACGTCGAACCAGACCGTCTTGCCGGGGGCGTCGGGGACGGAGCCCCAGGCCGCCGCCAGCCGGTCGATGAGGGCGATCCCGCGCCCGGCGGTGGCGGTGGCACCCACGTGCCGCAGCACCGGCAGCTGCCGGCCCTCGTCGTGGACCGCGAGGTGCAGGCGCCCGGTGCCCGGGTCGCGGTCGAGGTCCAGGCGCACCGGCCCGGAACCGTGCTCGACGGCGTTGGCGACGGCCTCGCTGACGAGCAGCTCGACGACCGCCCGCGCGGGGGCTCCCAGGTGGTGCTCGGCGCAGCCGTCGGCGGCCCAGTGCCGCGCCCTCGGGACCGCGGACATGTCGGGGTCGAGCACGAGCCGTGCCACCGCTCCCCCTCCCAGCCGCCGCCTGGACCTGCCTCCACGGTGGGCCCACCGGTGCAGGACCGCAACCGGGGGGAGGCTCGGACCGGGCACCCACCCCCTCGGCACCCGCTCGCGTGGGCAGATCGTCCAGTTCGGTGGTTCAGGAGAGGCAGAGTGCTCGCCCGGTGCGGGCCGCGTTGACCTGTGCCGGGGTGCATCCGCCATGCTGCCCGGGTGACCGCCGTGACGGACGACCGCAGCCCCGCGACCGCTCCCCCGCACACCCGCGCCGAGGACGTGGCCGGGGTGCTCGTCGGCACCTGGCTGGCCTCCTTCGGCCTCTTCCTGCTGCACTCCACGAGCGCGGTCACCGGCGGGACGGCCGGGCTGGCCCTGCTGCTCAGCTACGCGCTGCCGGTGCCGTTCGGCGTGCTGTTCGTGGTGGTGAACCTGCCGTTCTCCGCACTGGCCGTCCGCGCGCGGGGGTGGGCCTTCACCCTGCGCTCGCTGGTCGCGGTGCTGGCCGTCTCGCTCCTCGCACCGCTGCACGCCACCGCGATGCCGCAGCTGACGGTCAGCCCCGTCTACGCCGTCCTCTTCGGCGACCTGGCCGCCGGGCTGGGCATCCTGGTGCTCTTCCGGCACCGGGCCAGCCTCGGCGGTTTCGGCGTCCTCGCCCTGCTGCTGCAGGAGCGCCGGGGGTGGCGGGCCGGGTACGTGCAGATGGCGCTGGACGTCGCCGTCGTCGTGGCCTCGCTCGCGGTCGTCCCGCTGCCGGTGGCCGCCCTGTCGGCGGCCGGCGCGGTGGTCCTCAACCTCGTGCTGTCGATGAACCACCGGCCGGGGCGCTACCGGGCCTGAGCCCGGGGTCAGCCCGCGACAGCCGGGCACCCGAGACCCCCACCACCCGGTGGCGCCGCGCACCCGGGTGGGCGCGAGCGCCCACCCGGCGGAGCCGTCAGCCGGCCGACGGCTCGACCGTGCGGATCTCCTCGTCACCGGGCGCGGACGGGCACAGCAGCAGCGACATCCCCGCGTAGGGCGCGAGCCACACGCCGAAGCTCTTCAGGTCGTCGACCCAGCCGATCTCCGCGCCGGAGCTGAGGTCGACCACCGGTACCCGGGGGGTGAAGCGCTCCGAGCGCACGGTGCCCTCGATGGTCTCGCCGCCGAAGTTGAGGACGGTGACCTGCAGGACGTCGCGGCCGTCGTGGTCGGCCGGGTCGAGCTCGTGGACCATGACGAGCATGCTCGGGTGGGCGACCGCCGGGATGTCGACCTGGCGGGCCGTGGCGATCTTGTGCTCGCGGCGCACCGCGAGCACCTCCTGCAGCCGGGAGACGAACGAGCCCTCGTCCGCCAGCTGCTGCGGGATGTTGCCGTACAGCGAGCGGCCGACGGGGACACCGGAGGCGGACACCTTCGCCTCCGGTGCCACGCCCATGAGGTCGTGGGCCGAGCGCTCGATCCAGCGGGTGTCACCGCTGGTGAGCAGCGGCTTCACGCTCTCCACCGGCAGCGGGAGCATGCCCATGAGGTCCCAGCCGGAGAGCGCGAAGACGCCCGGCTGCCAGGCGTTGAACATCGCCATCAGCAGGTGCGCGCGCTTGATCTGCTCGACGTCGTCCTCGCCGAGCGCGTCCAGGTCGCGGTGGCCGCGGCTGGCGGCGATCACGCTGGCCATGGTGCAGGCGATGCCGTTGGTGGTGAAGACGAGGTTGTAGGGGCCGTTGTCCCCGGTGAGCTTCTCGACGAGGTCGGCGCGGATCGTCTCGGCCAGCTTCGCGCCGGTGACCTTGCCGCCGCGGAAGTCGTAGACGTCCTCGGCGTGGCGGGTCGCCCAGTGCACCAGCTCGTAGGTGAGCTCGTCGTGGTTCTGCAGCGCGTGCACGAGGGAGGCGGGGTCCACGCCGAGCTCGAGGGCGCTGCGCAGGCACAACCGCAGGAACTCGGTGTCGCCGGTCGCCAGCGAGTGCTGGACGCCCGGGCGGGTGATGAAGTCGTAGGACAGGTCGGCACCCACCTCGGAGGTGTCGCGGATGTCCTCGATGGTGAGGTTCAGCTCCTGGAAGGTGAACCCGCCGACCTTGCGGACCATGCCGGCGATGAGGTGGTTGGCCGCCTCCGACAGCGGGTGCCCCTCGGACCAGGCCGGCCCCTCGCTGCTCTTCTCCACGCCCAGGAACCCGTTGGCGTCCAGGCGCAGCGCCGTCGTGCCGAGGTCGCCCAGGGAGTGCAGGGCGTCGCCGATGACGAGCTTCATGCCGGCGAAGGAGGGGTCCAGCCAGTTCACCGACGGCTGGCCCTGCTTGAAGTAGTGCAGGTAGACCCAGCGGCGGGCGACCCCGTCGACCCCGACGACCTCGCGGGTGGCCGACCAGTTCGTCTCCTTGATGCCGGGCGCGTAGAAGATGACCCGCTGCAGCTGCCCGATGATGAAGCCGCGCTCGGCGAGCGCCGCCTCGGCGACCGCGTCGAGGTTCGCCGCGTCGTGGCCCGGCGGGACCTCGGGCAGCAGGTCCCAGTGCTCGGCGGGGATCTCGACCATGTGGTAGATGCCCGGGTAGTCCTCGTAGGCCATCTCGGCGAGGCGGAAGTCCGCCCCCTTGCCGGTGTGGCCGGGGACGATGTCGTCGATGACGTTGCCGGCGTGCGCGGCGGCGACCTCGCACAGGTGCCGGAACTCGCCCTCGGTGCCGAACATCGGATCGATCTGGGTGGAGATGCGGTCGAAGTGGCCGTCGACGCTGGGCGTCTGCCGCCAGCCGTCGAGACCGCCGGCCGCCTTCACCGGCCCGGTGTGCACGGCGTCGATGCCGATGCGCTGGAACGCCTCCCACAGCTGCGGGTCCCCCAGCGAGCCGAGGAAGGAGCGCCCGGGACGGGTGACCAGCGAGATGGGGTAGGCGGTGAACCAGACGGCCGCGGTGTCCACGGCGCGGCGCGGGTCGGGCTTGGCGTAGGGGTTCTGCCACATGCTCGCCTGGCCGGAGAACTGCCGGCTGATCTTCTGGGCGTCGGCGAGCATCGACTGCGACCGCAGCCAGTCCACGTAGTCGGGGTTGGTGCCGTCGGCCGGGCCCTGCCCCGGCTCGGGGCGCGGTGCCGCGTCCGTCCCGCGCAGCCGCGCCTGCGGGCGGGGACGGCGCAGGCTGCGGGGACGGGCCGGGTAGCGCTGCTCGTCGTAGGTGATCTCGCTCGGCTCGTGCTCCACGACCTCGACCTCGACCTCGACCACGTCCTGCGCCACGTCCTGCGCCACGTCGCCTGCCACCTCGCTCGCCACCTCGGTCACGTCCCCTCCTGTGCGCTCGTGCGCGTCGGCGGCCGCCTCGATGGCCGCCGCGCAGACCATCACCCCACCACAGACCGGGCCGATCCTCGACCGCAGCGCCCACCCTGTCATCGACAATGATTCTCACTTGCGCTACGGTCCTCGCGTTCCCAGCTCCCCACCAGGTTTGGACCGCTCCGTGCACCCTCGCGCCCCCCGCCCGGCCCGCCTCGCCGCCGCCCTCGCGCTGACCCTGATCGCCGCCGGCTGCTCCAGCGGCGGGTCCGGCGCCGAGCAGGCAGCCCCCACCACCACCACGCCGAGCACCGCCCCCGCCACCGAAGCCGCTGCCGCCTCCCCCCGCCTGGCCATCACCCACGACGGCGGCGTGCAGGTCCTGGACGCCACCACCCTGCA
>NZ_JBJLSF010000131.1:0-9075 GCF_050871885.1 Kineococcus aridisoli
TCCTCGTGGGAGACCGGGACGGTGCGCGAGACGCGCTCGGAGACGATGTGCTTGCGCAGGCGCGCCCGGCCCGCCTCGCGGGTCTCGGTGCCCACGCGCAGCTCCTCCTTGGAGCGCGTCATGGCGTCGTCGGTGTTCGGACCGGAGGTGTCGTGGCCGACGGTGTCGGTGCGGTCCGTCATGCCGGTGGTGCCGGCCGTCTCGGTGCGGCCGGTGGTGCCGGTGCCCGTGGTGCCGGTCACCGAGCCGCCGGAGGAGGCGATGCCGTAGTAGCGGCACAGGTCGTCCTCGTCGGTCTCGGTCAGCTCGTGGCCCGGGTCGTGGTGGGGGGCGTCCTTGACCTTGGCCTTCTCGAACGGCACGGTCAGGTGCTCACCGCTGAGGCTGGCCCGCTCCAGCGGGATGAGGGAGGTGCTGGAGCCGAACAGGCCCGTCTTGACCGACACCCACTCCGGCTGGCTGGTGGCGTTGTCGAGGTAGACGTCCTCCACCTTGCCGATTCTGTCGCCGTCGTGGTCGTAGACGGTGGCGCTGTACAGCGCGTCCACGGTGAAGGTGTCGCCAGCCATGTCGGCCTCCTGGGGAGTGGGTCGGTGGTTGACCGGTCGGTGTGCCGCGTGCCCGCACCCACGGGTCGGGAACCGCGGGAGCGCGTGCCGTCGCGGGCGTGGAAACCTCCGCGATCGCGGTCGTACCGGTGTTTACAGCGTCAAGCTGGGACCATGAAGCCAGTCCCCACCGCACCCCGCAACTCGAAGCGCCACCGTTCCACGGTCGTCCGGGCCCGGTCGCCCGGCTCGCGGCTCACCTCTCCAGTGGAGGCAGGAGGCTGTGCCCGCCCGGTTCGTCCTGCGTGCGGGCGCTCGTCCCGCTGGCGGGGTCCACGTCGGTGTCCCCGGCGGGCGAGAGGCCGTAGTGGCGGTAGAGCCGCCGCTCCGCGGCGCTGCTCAGGTGCTCGTCGCCACGGGTGGGCGGGGCGCTGCGCACCTGCGCGGCGCTGACGTCCAGGTGCAGGCGACCCCGCGAGTACGTGGCGCTGGCCAGCGGCACGAACCGGCTCTGCGCGGCACCGCGCGCGGCGCCCGGCGAACCCTCCCCCACCGGGCCCTCGTCCAGCAGCGCTTCCCTCAGCTGGACGGTGACCCACTCCGGGCGCCCGGTGTGGTCGTCGTAGTAGACGCCGCTGACCGGGCCGAGGGTGAGGCCGTCGCGGTCGACGGCGCTCGAACGCGCGACCAGGAAGGCCTGCTCGTCGCTGATCGGCATGGGACTCCTGGGGCTGGCTCGCGTGCGGGCGGGCGGACGGGTCGGACCTCGTGCTCGACGGTGCCGCGGGCGGTGCTCAAGCATTCCACCACTCGGCGGATACAGCGTAAACGACACGGGTCTCCCGGTCGACCGCCCGCGGGGGACGGGAACCGACCGGAGAAGGGGTCCGGCCCCTCCGCTCGCCGTGCCGCACCCGGGCGCGGCCGCGCTGACCCGTGGGAGATGATGACCACGGGTGGTACGTGCCGCACTCCCGCGGCCTGCGGGTGCGGCCCCGCGCAGCACGCGCAGCAGGGGCGACGTCCTCGACGGGCAGGAGGTGGTGGAGGTGCCGGCACCCTCCAGGCGGCCGACGCGGCGCAGCTCCCCGAGCGGGCGTTCCACCGGCCACGACGCGCCCGACGCGGCCGCGACGACTCCCGCGCCCCGCACCGCAGGCGCTCCTCCCGCGGCAGCCGCGGGCGGCGCCACGCGCCGTCGGCCGGGGCTGAGCAGGAGCGTCGTGCTCGAGGCGGCCATCGACTTCGTCGACCGCTTCGGCATCGGCGAGCTGTCCATGCGCAAGCTGGGCGCCTCCCTGCAGGTGGAGGGGATGGCGCTCTACCGCTACGTGCACAGCCGCGACGAACTGCTGGACGCCATGGTGGACCGGCTGCTGGACCAGCTCTACGCCGACCCCGAGGTCCTGCTGCGCCCCGAGGACGACTGGCAGACCTTCCTGCGCCGCGTGGCGGGCGGTGTCCGGCGCATGGCGCTGGACCACCCGCAGATCTTCCCGCTGATCGCCACCCGCCACCGCGCGGCCCCGTGGATCCGCCCGCCCCTGCGCAGCCTGCGCTGGATCGAGGGCTTCCTGGCCGCGCTGCTCTCGCGCGGCTTCAGCGAGGACGCCGCCGTCTACACCTACCGCGCCTTCGGCAGCTTCCTGGTCGGCCACCTGCTGCTGGAGGTCTCCGCCGAGGGCATCGACCCCGTCACCGCCGCCGTCGACCCGGGCAGCACCTCCACCGGCGGCAAGGGCACCGGAGGCGAGAGCACCCGAGGCGAGGGCGCCGAGGGTGGAACCGGCGCCGGGGCCGCCTCGCTGGACCTCAGCACCTTCCCCACGCTGACCCGGCTGGCCGACCGCCTGGCGGTCGAGGACCTCGGCGAGGAGTTCGAGCACTCCCTGGGCAACCTGCTGGAGCGGCTAGAGGAGGCCCGGGAGCGCCTGGCGTGACCGGTGGTGCGCCGAGCACGACCGCCGACCGCTACGGGAGACCGCCTGCGGCCTCGCGGCCCGTCGCGGGCTCGGCGTCTGCCGAGGAGGTCGCCGGGTCCGCACCCAGCTCAGCGGCGGCAGCCCCGCCCGGCTCAGCGGCGGCGGCGGCGCTGCCGGCGGGGGCGGTGGCGCCCGGCGGTGCGGCGGCGGTGACCGGCTCCTCCCCCAGCGGGCCGACCAGTTCCACGGCAGCAGCGGCAGGGGCCTGGGAGAAGTCCGGGACCGAGCTCATGCACCCACCCTCGCAGCGGAACGGGTCGTCGGCGAGCCGGACCGTCGCCGCCCACCGTCACTCGGCGGCGGTGCAGCTCTGGCCGTCGTCCTGGCACCTCGCCGTCACCGCGGCACCGGCGGCGACCTCCAGGTCCGCGGAGGGCATGACCACGAACGGGTCGCTGCCGCCGAGTTCCAGCACCACCGGGCGGCACGTCGCGGGGTCGATCGTGGTGATCGCCGCGCCTGCTCCTCGTGCTGCGCCAGCGGTTCCGCTCGCGCCGGCCGTCGCAGCACCCGCTCCACCTGCGCCGGTACCCGCTCGCGGCGGGCTCACGCCCGCCGGAGCGGTGCGGGCCGGGTCAGCCGAAGGTGTCCGGGTCGGGTCCGGTGCGCTCGTCGCGGTTGAGCGCGCTGATCCGCTCCACCTGCTCCTCGGAGAGCTCGAAGGAGAACAGGTCGAGGTTGCTGACGATGCGCTCGGGCGTCACCGACTTCGGGATGACGACGGTGCCCAGCTGCACGTGCCAGCGCAGCACCACCTGCGCCGCGTCCCGGCCGAGCTCCTGCGCGATCGCCGTGACGACGGGGTCGGACAGCAGCTGCCCGCCCTGGGCCAGCGGGCTCCACGCCTCGGTGACGATGCCGTGCTCGGCGTGGAAGGCGCGCAGGTCCTCCTGCGTCAGGTACGGGTGCAGCTCGACCTGGTTGACGGTGGGCACGATGTCGGTCTCGTCGAGCAGCTTGCGCAGGTGCGTCTTCTGGAAGTTGGAGACGCCGATGGTGCGGATGCGCCCCTGGGCGTGCAGCTCCTGGAAGGCCAGCCAGGTCTCGACGTAGTCGTCGGCCTGCTGCGGCCAGTGGATGAGGTAGAGGTCGAGGACCTCCAGCTGGAGCCTGGCCATGCTGGCGTCGAAGGCGCGCAGCGTCCTCTCCCGCCCGTGCTCGCCGTTGGCCAGCTTGGTGGTGACGAACACCTCCTCGTGCGCCAGGCCCGAGGTGCGCAGCGCGCTGCCCACCTGGGCCTCGTTGCCGTACCGGGCGGCGGTGTCGATGTGCCGGTAGCCGGCCTCCAGGGCCCGCAGGACGACCTCGTCGGTCTGCTCCACGGGCACCTGGAAGACTCCCAGGCCCACCTGGGGGATGCGGGTGCCGTCGTGCAGCTCCAGGTCGGGAACCGTGCTCATGCGTCCTCCTCGTCCGTGGTGCGCTCCCGCCCGGTGCCGCCTGCGCGGCGGGCGGGAGCACGGTCCCCGCGAGGCTAGGTCCGCCCGTCGCCGTGCGCGCGGCGGCGGGCGGACGCCGCGATCACCCGCCGAAGTCGCCGGCGTGCTGCTGCGCCCACTGCGCGAACGTGGTGGCCGGGCGACCGAGCAGCTCCGGCACGACGGAGGTCGTCGAGGCTCCACCGGCGGCGAAGGCGGCCAGGACCGTGTCGACGTACCAGCCGGCGTCCTCGCCCGCGCTCGCCGCCAGCGCCGCGATCGCCTCCTCGCGGTCCACCTGCACGAAGGGCACCTCCCGTCCCAGCGCCCGCCCGAGCACGGCGACCATCTCCCGGCGCGTGAGCACCTGCGGCCCCGTCAACGAGCAGGCGCGGCCCTCGTGCCCCTCGCCCAGCAGCAGCGCGGCGGCGACGGCGGCGACGTCGTCCATCGCCACGGGAGCGCTGGCGGCCTGCGGCCACGGCTCGCGCACGCTGCCGTGCTCGCGGACCTGCGGTGCCCACAGCAGCGCGTTCTCCATGAAGTCCCCCGGCCACAGGTGCGTCCAGGGCACGCCGCCCGCCTCGACCGCTGCGGCCACCGCGCCCCACCAGCTCTCCAGCTCCCCGGACAGGTCCACGACGCGGCTGACCCCGGCGCGGCGCGCCGCCGTCACGACGCGCTGCGCCGTGGCCGGTGACGGCGCCAGGTACAAGCGGTCGACGTCCTGCAGCGCCTCCTGCAGCACCGGTGCCCGCGCCAGCGGTCCGTGCACCACCTCCACCTGCTCCGGCAGCGCCGCACGCTGCGGATCCACCGTCGCGGCACGCACCCGCACCCCGCCCCGGGCCAGCAGGTGGTCCACCACGCGCCGGCCGACGCTGGCGGTGGCTCCGGTGACCAGGACCCTCATGCGCTCCTCCACCGCTCGCGGGCCGGCCCCCAGGTGAGCACGCGCACCGCCGCCGCGGCAAGGGCGCCGGCGGGTGGGGTCGCGGAAGGCACGGGCACCGGAGTTCCAAGAGGAGGCCCGGGGCGGCTGCCCCTACGCTCGCGGCATGGCCCTCAACCGCAAGGCGCTCGACGACCTGCGCGAGACGGTCGGCCGCCTGGGCGACCACCTCGGGCGCTCCGGCCTGCGCGGCGTGGACGAGCTGGTGGGCGACCGCTTCGCCGGCCGCCTCGCACCGGCCCGGCCGCTCCCGGTGGTGCAGGCAGAGCTCGACGCGCTCATCGGCCTGGACACGGTGAAGGGGCAGGTGCGGGCGCTCGTCGCGTTCCTGCAGGTGCAGGCGCGCCGCAAGGCGCACGGCCTGCCCGAGGTCGCGACCTCCCAGCACCTCGTCTTCCTCGGGAACCCGGGCACGGGCAAGACCACCGTGGCGCGGCTGCTGGCCGAGATGTACAGGTCGGTCGGCCTGCTGCAGAAGGGCCACCTGGTGGAGGTGGACCGGGCCGCCCTGGTCGGGCAGTACGTCGGCGAGACGGCGATCAAGACCGACCGGGTGATCCGCCGGGCCCTCGACGGCGTCCTGTTCATCGACGAGGCCTACTCGCTCGCACCGGAGGGCGACGGCCGGCTCGACTTCGGCGCGGAGGCCGTCGAGGTCCTGCTCAAGCGCATGGAGGACCACCGGCACCGCCTGGTGGTCATCGTGGCCGGCTACCCCCGGCTGATGGAGTCGTTCCTGCTCTCCAACCCCGGCCTGCGCTCCCGGTTCGCCCGTGAGGTCGACTTCCCCGACTACTCCACGGACGAGCTCCAGGAGATCTTCGCGATCATCGCGGCGCAGCACGAGTACGAGCTGGCGCCGGGCGCCGAGGCGACGCTCCGGCACATCCTCGGCGGGCTCCACCCCGGTGAGGACTCCGGCAACGCCCGTTTCGCCCGCACGTTGTTCGAGCAGTCGCTCAACCGCCAGGCGCTGCGGCTGACGCAGGACGGGGACCGGAACGCCGAGGAGCTCGACCGCGCCGACGTCATGACGCTCACCTCCGACGACGTCGCCGAGGCCGCCCGTGCGCTGGGCGAGGAACCGGTTCCCGAACCCGACCCTCCCGGGTGGCGACGCTGGCTCGGGTGACTCCCACCACCGGGCCCGAGCCCTGCCGCTCGCGCGAACCCCTCAGGAGGCGGCTCCGTCGTGAGCCGCGCGGTGAGCGGTGACGGCGTCCATGTTCGCCTGGGCCCACACGCGCAGCCGGCCGACCACCTCGTGCAAGGACGCGCCGAGGTCGGTCAGCTCGTAGGTCACCGTCACCGGCACCGTGGGGACGACCGTCCGGGTGACCAGGCCGTCGCGCTCCAGGTTCCGCAGCGTCTGGGTCAGCATCTTCTGGCTCACCCCGACCAGCAGCCGGGACAGCTGCGAGTAGCGCAGCGCCCGCGGCCCCGGGGGACCGTCGTCCTGCTGCGCCGCGGCCTCACCCGCCAGGGCGCACAGGACGAGGGTGACCCACTTGTCCGAGACGCGGTCCAGCAGCTGCCGGCTGGGGCACACCGCCAGGAAGGTGTCGTACTGCGCCGCCGCGGTCGACGGCGACGCCGTGCGCGCCGTCCGTGTCGTCCGTGGCGTCCGTGTCGTCCGTGCTGTCGCTGCCACGACCTCTCCCTCGTCCACGTTCCCGCAGTGCGCAACGCACTCGAAAGTGCCTGCTTCCCGATGGGGAGCAGGAGTGCCAGTGTCGTCCACGGCGCCTCACCGCGCCAGCACCACGACGACCACCGAGGAGGGCCACGCACCGTGAGCACCAGCCTGAACAGCACCCCGAGCACCACCCCGAGCACCACCGGCTCCGCACCCGCTGCACTCCCCGGCGGCACCTGGACCCTGGGGGACCGAGAGGTCACCCGCTTCGGCTACGGCGCGATGCAGCTGGCCGGCCCCGGGGTCGTGGGCCCGCCCGCCGACCGCGCCGGCGCCCTCGCGGTCCTGCGCGCCGCCGTCGAGGCCGGCGTCACCCACATCGACACCTCCGGCGCCTACGGCCCGCACGTGGTCAACGAGCTCATCCGCGAAGCGCTGCACCCCTACCCGCACCACCTCGTCATCGCCACCAAGGTCGGCGCCGAGCGCGACGCCCGGGGCGGGTGGCCCACCGCCCGCCGCCCCGAGGACCTGCGCCGGCAGGTCCAGGACGACCTGCGGACCCTCGGGGTGGACACCCTGGACCTGGTGAACCTGCGCATGGGCGACGCCGGCGGCCCCCGGGCCGGCTCGCTCGCCGAGGCGTTCACGACGATGGCGGAACTGCAGCAGCAGGGACTGGTCCGCCACCTCGGGCTCAGCAACGTCACCGCCGAGCAGGTCGCCGAGGCGCGCAGCATCGCCCCGATCGTGTGCGTGCAGAACATGTACAACCTCGCCGTCCGGCACGACGACGACCTCGTCGACGACCTCGCCCGCGACGCCGTCGCGTACGTGCCGTTCTTCCCCCTGGGCGGTTTCAGCCCGCTGCAGTCCTCGGCGCTGTCGGCCGTGGCCGAGCGGTCGGGGACGACCCCGACGGCGATCGCCCTGAGCTGGCTGCTGCAGCGTTCGCCCAACGTCCTGCTGATCGCGGGCACGAAGTCGGTGGACCACCTGCACGAGAACATCGCCGGCGCAGCCACCGTGCTCTCCGAGCAGGACGTGGCCGAGCTGGACGCGATCGGGCGCTGAGGACCGCCCGGGTGGTGGCGGGAGCGGGGCGAGCCCGGGCGCGGCGGAGAGCGGAGCCGTCGCCGGCCTCGGTCTCAGCACGCCGGAAGGGGTTTGACCTGCAGTGCACTGGAGGTCCTAGCGTGCGGCACCTGATCACCACCGGAGGGGCCGCGGAGGTCCCGAGCGCCCGAGCACGGGCCCGGTGCGTCCGGCGCGACGACGACGAGGAGCCCCATGCGCACGTCTCCCAGGCCGACCGCGGAGGTCGCGGACCGGCCGTGCCCGCCCGACTGCTGGATGTGCGCGGCGCAGGCCGGGCGCGCCCCGGCGATCCCGGTCGGCGTGGCGGTGCTGGAGAACCTGCTCGCGCGGCTGCGGCGGTTCCGCGCCGAGACCGCGGACGCCGGACCCGCGCGGTCGTGGCCCTTCTCGGCGTGGTGGGAGGAGTCCCTCGGGTGATCCGCCCGGGTGCGGACGACCCACCGCCGTCGACGGTCTCCAAGGCCCCGGGACCGGGCCGAGCGCCGAGGTGGGACCCGACGTCGTGGCGGGGGCGGGTGGTTCCCGGCACGACACCTGGTCTCGTTGAAGTTCCCTGCGAGCACCCGGTAGCGATGGGCTGCCGCTCGCCGTCGCCACCGGGTCGCGCCAGGTCCACGTCGCCGGGCAGGTCGCCCGCGACGGCCGGGGACGGGCGCTGGCACCCGGCGACCTCGCAGGTCAGGTCGCTCACGCCCTGCGCAACACCGGCGCCGGTCTGGCAGCCGCCGGCGCTGGCTTCGGCGACGTCGTCCGGCTCACCTTCTACGTCACCGACTGGAACCCGGAGGAGGTGTTCGGATCCTTCACGGCCGGCGTCGAGCAGGTCGCCGAGGAACTGGGCCTGCCCCGGCCGCTGCCCCCGTCCTCCCTCATCGGTGCCAGCCACCTGTTCGAGCCCGACGACCTCGTGGAGGTCGAGGCCACCGCCGTCGTGGACTGAACGACCGGCGGGAACCGCCCGGGAACTCCACCGGCACGGCGCTGCACCTCACGCCCGGGCGGGCGCAGGACGCTGCTCAGGCGCACGAGGCCGGCTCCGAACCGCTCGTCGAGACGGCGCTGGTCGGCCTCGCGGGCCAGCAGCGCCTCCTCGGTGGTCCGCGCCGCGTCCAACGGTCGCCACCCGCCCGCCGGTTCGGGGCAGGGCGTGGCGAAGGACGGTTCCGGTGCACTCGGCCCCTCCCCCGGGCCGGCGGGGCGGGCCGGCGCGGTGAGCCGGATCGCCCCGCCCTGCGGCACCCCGGTGACGACGAAGGACCCGTACCGGCTCTGCAGCACCGACTCGTGGGAACCGGCGGGCAGGGAGGAGAAGTCGAAACCGATCAGGTCCGGGCCCCCGCACTGCGGAGGCAGTGAGGTGGCGACCGCACCCACGCACAGCTGCGGGCCGTGGCCGTCGTCCTGCTCGTGAGCGCGTGCGGGCGGGCCGCGGCGCCCGCAC
>NZ_JBJLSF010000132.1:0-9049 GCF_050871885.1 Kineococcus aridisoli
AGTGCGCCATCGCCGTCGTCGCGGGCGGGCTCCTCGCGCGCCTGCCCGACCGCCCGGCCGCGGCGTCGGCGGCGGCCTTGGCCTTGGCCAGGTTCTCGGCGCGCTGGGCGTCCGAGAGCGCGCTGCCCATGGCCTGCGCCTGCAGCGAGGCCAGCGCGGCGACCTGCGTGCGCTGCTGGGCGACCAGCGCGTCGGACTGCTGCTTGGCCGCGACCGCGATGTCGGCCTGCTTGCGCGCCTCCTCGGCGGCCGCGGCGGCCTTGAGGGTGGCGTCCGCCTGGACCCGCTGCGCTTCCTCGTACGCCTCGACGGCACTGGTGCGGCCGTCGCCGATGCGCTTGACGGAGGCCATCGCGCTGGCGGTGTCGTCGGTCGGGCCGCCCTGCAGGACGGTGACCAGGCCGGAGTACTCCTGCAGCGAGCCGCCGCCGCGGTAGGCCTGCGAGGCCCACTGGCCGAGGTCCTTCTTGCCCTCGGCGAGGGTGGCCTCGGCCTGCGCCAGCCGCTCGCGCTGGGCGATCTCCTCCTGCTCGGCGGCCCCCTTGGCCTCCATCGCCTGCTGGTAGGTCTCCAGCGCGGCACCGGCCTGGGCGGCCAGGGCGTCCAGGGTGGCCTGCGCGGCCTCGTAGTCGGCCTTGGCCTGCGCCGCCTTGGCCTGGGACTCCTGCGCCTGCCGCTGCGCGCGCTCCAGCTCCTCGGGGGAGGGGGCGGCGTCCGCCGCCACCACGGGGGCCAGCACCGCGCCGGTCGAGGTGCCCACCGGCACGGTGGCCGCCGAGGCCGGGGCGGCGACGCCCAGGGCCAGGCAGCCGGTGCCGGCGGCCGCCGTCACCAGCAGCAGCGCGGAGCGCAGTCGGGAGGTCCGTCGGGGGGAGCGGGCCGGGGCAAGCAGCACGTCGGGTACGTCCAGTGCGGTCGGGGGCGCGAGCCCGGGGCGGCGTCGTCTGGTGCGTCGTCGGCAGGTGGTGTGGAGGACCCGTGGGGGTCCACCGCAGCGGACACTACCTCTCACGACCTCGGCACCACGAGCACCACCGCGGAGGTGTGGACGAGGAATGTGATGCAGATCACCTCACGCAGCGTCTGCGCGTGCTTTCGAACGGCCACCGACGCCCGCCGTCCGTGGCACCATCGCGCCGGCTGGCAGAGTGCGGCGCGTGCACGAGCGCCCGAGCGGACCCGCCGAACCGCCCGCTCCGCGCGCCGGCGCGCAGCCGCACCCCGCACCCGCCCCGCAGCTGCCGGACGCCGAGCGCCTGGGCCTGGTGGCCGCCGCGGCCTCCGACGACGCCGGCGGCACCGACCCCGCCCTGCTCGGCGACTTCCTCGAAGCCGTCTGGCGCGCCGTCCTCGCGCGCCGCAGGCTGTCGGCCTCCCGCATCGCCCGCTGCCGCGAGGTGGGGGAGGCGGCGGCCACCAGCGGGGTGGCCCTGCGCGCGCTGCTGGACCTGTACCTGTCGGCGGCGTGGCGGCTGTGGCGCCACCTGCCGCCCGTGGCCGCCGCCCGGGTGGACCCCGACGCCGTCGTCACCGCGGGCGAGGTGGTGCTGCGCGCCACCGACGACGCCGTCGCCGCCCTCACCGAGGGCTACCAGCTGGCCCGCCGCCGCCTGGTGCGCCGGGAGGAGTCCGACCGCCGCGAGTTCGTCGACGACCTGCTCTCCGGGACCGCCGACGTGCCCGGCCTGCTGCGCCGGGCGCCCCGCTTCGGGCTGGACCTCGCCGGCCCGCACGCCGTGTGCGTCGTGCGCGCCGGCACCCCCTTCAGCGCCGGCGACGCGCTGCTGGCCGCCGTCGAGCGGAGGCTGCAGGGCAGCGCCGCGGACGCCGACGCGCTGGTGGCCACCAAGGACGGCGCGCTCGTCGTCGTCTTCGCCGCGCCCGACCGGGCCGCCGTGGACGAGGTCGTCGAGCGGGTGCGCGCCGTGCTGGGGCCACCCGCGCGCGGCGGCTGGCGGGCGGGGGTCGGCCGCCCGGGCACCGGGGCGGGCAGCGTCACCAGCTCCTACGAGCAGGCCCGCCGGGCCCTGGACCTGGCCGGCCGCATGGGCGCCGCCGAGGCCGTGGCCGACGCCGCCGACCTGCTCGTGTACGACGTCCTGCTGCGCGACCGCTCCGTGGCCACCGACCTCGTCGAGTCCACCCTCGGGCCGCTGCGCTCGGTGCGCGGTGGCGCCGAGCCGTTCCTGGCCACGCTGGAGGCCTACCTGGAGTCCGGCGGCAACGCGACCGAGACCGCGCGCCGGCTGCACCTGTCGGTGCGCGCGGTCACCTACCGCCTGGCCCGGGTGCGCGACCTCACCGGCGTCGACGCCACCCGCCCCCAGCAGCGCTTCGGCCTGCAGGCCGCCGTCCTGGCCGCACGCGCCCTCGGCTGGCCCGCCGCCGGCAGCTGATTGCCGACTCTCGGCAATGCCGCGGGCGCAAGTCGTCCACCGCTCGACTCGTCACTTCCAGCTCCCGGAAGTCACCATGGAGGAGCGGCACCCGCCGCCTCGTCCTACGACCTGAGGAGCCCTCGTGAGCTTGGGACTCGACGTCCCCGTGTGGGCCTGGGTGGCCTTCGGCGCGGTTATCGTCGTCATGCTGCTGATCGACCTGCTGGGCCACCGCGGAGCTCACGTCATCGGCTTCAAGGAAGCCGCCGTCTGGAGCGCCGTCTGGGTGGCCATCGCCCTCGTGTTCGGCGTCATCATCTTCGTCGCCTACGGCGTGGAGGCCGGCACCGCCTACACGACGGCGTGGTTGCTGGAGAAGAGCCTGTCGGTCGACAACCTCTTCGTCTTCGCGCTGATCTTCGGCTACTTCAAGGTGCCGCGCGAGTACCAGCACCGCGTCCTGTTCTTCGGCGTCTTCGGCGCCCTGGTCTTCCGCGGCATCTTCCTGGCCCTCGGCGTGGCCGTCGTCGAGCGCTTCACCGCCATCCTCTTCGTCTTCGGCGCGATCCTGCTGTGGTCGGCCTGGAAGATGCTCAAGGGCGACGACGAGGAGATGGACCCGAGCACCAACATCGGCGTCCGGTTGCTCAAGCGGTTCGTCCCGCTGAAGGACGAGTACCACGGCCAGAAGTTCTTCATCAAGGAGGCCGGCAAGCGCTACGGCACCCCGCTGCTGGCGGTCGTGGCGGCCATCGAGGCCGCGGACCTCATCTTCGCCGTCGACAGCGTCCCGGCCGTCCTGGCCGTCACCAGCGAGCCGTTCATCGTCTACTCCTCCAACGCCTTCGCCATCCTGGGCCTGCGCGCCCTGTACTTCCTGCTCTCCGGGCTGCTGGAGCGCTTCCACCTGCTGAGCAAGGCGCTGGCGTTCATCCTCGCCTTCATCGGCGTCAAGCTGTTCTTCCAGGCCGGCCACGAGGTCATCAGCCCCTCGATCCCCCACGTGCCGACCTGGCTGAGCCTGGCCGTGATCGTCGTCTCGCTGACGCTGGCCATCGTCTTCAGCCTGCGCAGGCCGGCCCCCGCCGGGCACTCCGCGGACGGTGCGGACGGTGCGGACGGTGCGGACGGTGCGGACGGTGCGGACGGTGCGGACGGTGCGGACGGCGAGCACCAGGTGACCGGCGGCACCGGGAGCGCCGGGAGCACCGGGAGCACCGGGAGCACCGAGAGCACCGACGGCGCACCTCCCGCGGCGCGCCCCGAGGAGGGCGCCACCCGCGCCGAGCGCCGCCCCTAGGCGCCCCCCCGGGCGCCGGAGGTGCCCGTGAACGCCCGCTCGTCCCCCGGGACGGGCGGGCGTTCGCCCGTCCGGGCGGTTCCGCGCCCGAACTCCTCAGGTCGCGCCCGGGGGCGGCCGAGCACCGGGGGACGAGCCGGTGCCCGCCGGCGAGCAGAGGAGGAGCGACGTGAAGCAGTTCACGTGCGGTGACGTGGTGGCCGGGTGCCCCCGCACCTTCACGGCCACCGACAGCGACGGCATCCTCACCCAGGTCAACGGCCACGCCCGCTCCGACCACCACCTGGCCGACGTGCCCGCCGAGCTGGTGGGGCAGGTGCTGCTGGCCATCCGCGAGATCGCCTGACGCGCCTCCGGGCCGCCGCCGGGCCGCCTCCAGGTCCGCATCCAGGCCAGCCCCGGACCGCCCGCCGGCCCCGGGCGGTGGACGTGGTGTGATGTCGCCCGTGCTCGCGACCCGCGGGGCGGTCCTGACCGCCACCGGCAGCTACCTGGCCAACTGCGCCCTCGGCGCGGCGGTGGCCACCCGCCTCCTGGACACCTCGCGGGTGCGCTGGGTCCACCACGGCCTCTACGTGCTGACCGCGCTGACGACCGCGGCCGCGGGGGGACTGCTGGCGTGGCGGCGCGACCCGGCGTTCTGGCGGCTGCTGCCGGCCGCCGCCCCGCTGACCGCCATCCCGCGCGTGTCCGCGCGCTCGCCGTGGCACCCCGCCCTCGCGCTGACCGCCGCACCGGCCTACGCCGCCGCGCTGCTCGGCACCCGGGACGCCTGAGGTGGAGCTGCGCGAGGCCATCGCCGCCCGGCGGACCACGAACGGGCCCTTCCTGCCCGACCCGGTCTCCGCCGAGCACCAGCGCCTGCTCGTCGAGGTCGCCGGGCGCGCCCCCTCCCAGCTGAACAGCCAGCCCTGGCGGTTCGTGCTCGTGGAGTCGCGCCCGACCATCGAGGAGGTCGCCCGCATCAGCGGCGAGTCGATGACGACCGCGATGGGCAACGGGACGTTCTTCGAGCGCTACAAGCGCTGGTTCCGCTTCAGCCCCGAGGAGATGGAGCGCACCCGCTCGGGGATGCTCTTCGACAAGCTGCCCGCCCCGCTGCGCCCGTTCACCCAGCAGGTCTTCACCCGCCGCGGCCAGCGGGTGGTCAACGCGCTGCGGGTCCCGCAGACCCTGGGGGAGCAGAACCGCAAGCTCGTCGCCGGCTCCCCGCTGCTGCTGGGCGTCATGCTCGACCGCGGGGAGTACCGCCCCGGCGAGCTGTCGGCCTTCTACTCGGTGTTCAGCATGGGCGCGGCGATGGAGAACCTGTGGCTGACGACCACCGAGCTGGGGCTCGGCATCCAGTTCGTGAGCTTCCCCATGGAGGTCGAGGGCGCCTGGCAGCGCATCGTGGACCTGCTGGCCGTGCCCGACGACCTGGAGCTCATGGCCGTCTACCGCATCGGCTACCTGCCCGAGCAGGCGCGCCGGCCGGTGATCGACTGGTCCAGCAGCGAGCGCAAGCGCGTCTCGCAGTACGTCTTCCGCGAGGACTGCCGCACCCCGCAGTCCGGCTGGGACGCCCCGTAGGATCCGGCGGGTGACGGCAGCGCTCCCCACCCCGGTCCACCTCGACTGCGACACCGGCATCGACGACGCCCTGGCCATCGGCTGGCTCGTCGCCACCCCGGGGGTGGAGCTCGTCGGCGTCTCCACCGTCAGCGGCAACCTCGACGCGGCCGGCGGCGCCCGCAACACCCTGGACCTGCTCGCGCTGCTGGGCCGCCCGCAGGTGCCGGTGGCCGTCGGCGCGCACGACTTCCTGGACCACCCGTACGCGGGCGGTGCGCCCGAGGTGCACGGCGTCAACGGCATCGGCGAGGTGCGCTTGCCGCGCGCCGCCGCCGAGCCGGTGGGCCACGACGGGGCGCACGCCATCGTCGAGGCCGCCCGCGCGCACGCGGGGCGGCTGCACCTGCTGGCCATCGGCCCCTTCACCAACCTGGCCCTCGCCCTGGAGCTGGAACCGGAGCTGCCGCGGCTGGTGCAGCGCCTCACGGTCATGGGCGGGGCGGCGATGGCGCCCGGCAACGTGTCGGCCGTCGCCGAGGCGAACGTCGCCAACGACCCGCTGGCCGCCCACCGCGTCCTGACCGCCGGTTTCGACGCCACGATGATCGGCCTCGACGTGACGATGCGGCACGTGTTCGAGGAGGAGCACCGCCGGGCGCTGCTGGCCGTCGGCACCCCCGCGACGACGGCGCTCGCGCAGATGCTGGAGTTCTACTACCGCTTCTACGCCCAGCGCTTCGGCCGCCCGTGCGCGGTTCTGCACGACCCGCTGGCCGCGGCCGCCGCCACCGGCGACGTCGAGCTCGCCTCCGCCCCCCGCGTCCCCGTGGTCGTCGACCACACCGACGGCCCCGGCCGCGGGCAGACGATCGCGGACCTGCGCGGGGTGTACGCGGGGTTCCCCGACGAGGCCGCCGGCGGGGTGCGGGTGGCCCTGGAGGTCCCGGGCGACTTCGCCGGCGCGCTGCTGCAGCGGCTGTCGACGCTCTGAAACCCGCTGGCCCGGCCGGGGCGGGCGCTCCTACCCTCGTGCGGTGATCACCCACCCCCACGCCGGCGAGCAGGCGCGCCGGCTCGCCGAGGCCGGGACGGTGCTGCGCACCCAGGTGGGCAGCGGCGTGCACGGCACCGCCGTCGACGGCCAGGACGACCGCGACGAGCTGGGCGTGTGCCTGGAGCCGGCCGAGTTCGTCACCGGCCTGGCGCGCGTGCGCACGCCGGGCGGTCGGGAGATCCCCTTCGAGCAGTACGAGCTGCACACGGCGTGGGCGCGCCCGCGCGGCCTGGCCGAGCGCTCCGGCCCCGGCGACCTGGACGTCGTCGTCTACGGCGCGCGCAAGTGGGCCCGGCTGGCCCTCGCGGGCAACCCCACGGTGCTGCTGCCGCTGTGGGTGCCGCAGGCGGAGGTGGTGGTGTGCACCCCGGCGGGGGAGGAGCTGCGCGCGAACGCCTCCCGCTTCGCCAGCCGGGACGCGGGCCGGCGGTTCCTGGGCCACCTGCGCTCCCAGCGCGAGGCGCTGCTGGGGGTGCGCGGGCACCGCGCCGCCGTCCGCGCGCGCCGCTCCGCCGCCGGCTACGACACCAAGCGCGCGATGCACGCGCTGCGGCTGGGCGTGCAGGGCCTGGAGCTGCTGCGCACCGGCCGCGTCACGCTGCCGGTGCCGCAGCCCGAGCTGGACGAGCTGCGCGCCGTGCGGCAGGGCCACCGGCCGCTGGCGGCGGTGCTGGAGCGGCTGGACGGCCTGGAGGCGGACCTGGTGGCGCAGCTGCGCAGCAGCGACCTGCCGCCGGGTGGTGACCGGGCCTGGGTGGACGGCTGGCTGGAGCGCTCCTACCGGCGGTTCTGGGCCGCCGCCTGAGGCGCGGGGCGGGAGCGGTGAGATCGCCGGTCCCGCCCCGTGGTCATCCGGTGCGAGCCCTGCTAGCTTGACGACGTGGTTGATTCAGGCAGTGAAGCAAGTTCGCCCACGCGCATCCTCCACGTCGGCCTCGGCGGCTGGGGCACGGACTGGGAACGCAACGCGATACCGCCGGTGGAGGAGGTGGAACGGGTCGGCGTCGTCGACGCCCACGAGCCCACGCTGCGCGCCGCCCAGCGCACCCTCGGCCTGCCGGACGCCGCGTGCTTCACCTCCCTCACCGAGGCCGCCGCGCAGGTCGCGGCCGACGGGGTGGTGATCACCGCTCCCATGGACCTGCACGTGCCGCTCGCGCTGGAGGCCCTGGAGGCCGGGCTGCACGTCCTCGTCGAGAAGCCGTTCGCCGGGACCCTGGCCGAGGCCCGCACCGCCGTCGAGCGCGCCGAGGAGCTCGGCCTGGTGCTGCAGGTCAGCCAGAACTACCGCTTCTACCCGGCACCGCAGACCGTGCGCCGCCTCGTGGCCGAGGGGGCCGTCGGCGACCTGTCCGTCGTGCACGTCGACTTCCGCCGCTGGGACCACGACGAGCCGGTGGAGACCTACCGCCACTACGCCTTCCCGCACCCGCTGATCTACGACATGGCCATCCACCACTTCGACCTGCTGCGGATGGTCACCGGCCGCGAGGCCGTCAGCGTCTACGCGCGCACCACCGACCCGCCGTGGAGCCGGTACGCCGAGGAGGCCTCCGCCGTCCTCGTCATCGAGCTGACCGGCGGCCTGGTGGCCAGCTACCGCGGCAGCTGGGTCAGCCGCGGCCCGCAGACCACCTGGGACGGCGAGTGGGCGCTGGAGGGCGAGCGCGGGCGCATCACCTTCACCGGCCGCGGTGACGACGGTCCCGCCGACGACGTCGTCGAGGTCAGCCTCGGCGGCGGCGCGCCGGAACCCGTCGAGCTGCCCGCGATGGACCTGTGGGGGCGCTCGGCCGGCCTGCGGCAGTTCGCCCGCGCGGTGCGCGGCGGCCCCGCGCCGGACGTGACGGGACGGGCGAACCTGGGCAGCATCGCCCTCATGGAGGCGGCGGCGCGCTCGGCGGAGTCCGGCCGGGTCGAAGCGGTGGAGCAGGTCGAACCGTCGGAGCAGCTCGGAGGGGTGGGGCAGGCGTGAGCGAGCAGACCGGGCGGCCGCTGCGCGCCCTCGTGTGGAACGAGGGCGTGCACGAGCGCAACCACGACCCCGCCGACATCGGCGAGTACTACCCCGAGGGCATCCACGGCGCCATCGCGGCCGGACTGCGCCGGCTGCTGCCGGACGCCGAGGTCGCCACCGCCACCCTCGACGAGCCCGAGCACGGGCTGAGCGAGCAGGTGCTCGAGCGCACCGACGTCGTCCTGTGGTGGGGCCACGTGGCGCACGAGGCCGTCGACGACGCCGTCGTGGAGCGCGTGCGCCGGCACGTGCTCGGCGGGATGGGCCTGCTGGTGCTGCACTCGGGGCACTACTCGAAGGTCTTCACGCGGCTGCTGGGCACGACGTGCTCGCTGGCGTGGCGCAACGAGGGCGAGCGCGAGCTGGTCTGGACGGTGAAGCCGTCGCACCCGATCACCCGGGGCGTGCCCAGCCCGATCGTGGTGCCGCGCCAGGAGATGTACGGCGAGCTGTTCGACATCCCCGACCCCGACGACCTGCTCTTCATCAGCTCCTTCGCCGGCGGGGAGGTGTTCCGCTCCGGGGTCACGTTCACCCGCGGCCGCGGGCGCATCTTCTACTTCAGCCCCGGCGACCAGGAGTACCCGGTCTACAACCAGCCGGAGATCCAGCAGGTCCTGGCCAACGGCGTCCGCTGGGCCGCGCCCACCGACGGCGAGCGCGTCGTGCCGGACGTCACCAACCCCGCGCGCGGGTGGTTCGCGGACGGCGCCTGAGCCCGACCGGGGGCGCCGGCGGCCGCCGGC
>NZ_JBJLSF010000133.1:0-8508 GCF_050871885.1 Kineococcus aridisoli
CCCCGACCGCACCGGTCGGGGGCCTTCGTCGTCACCACGCGCGTCCGGGCCGGCGGTCCGCCGCCCGGTGCTTCACAGGTCGGCGGCCGCCGCCTCGTCCACGAGCCAGAGGGTGCGCTCGGTGCCGCGCACACCGGCGGCCGGTGTCCGCGCGACGTCACCGCCGGCCACACCGCGGGCCACGGCCGCCGCCTTCTCCGCTCCGGAGGCCACGACCCACACCTGCCGGGCGCGGGCCAGCGCACCGAAGGTGAAGGAGACGCGCAGCGGCGGCGGCTTCGGCGACTGCCGCACCCCGACGACGCTGGAGTCGTCGCGGGCCAGGCCCGGGTGGTGCGGGAACAGCGAGGCGACGTGCCCGTCCGGGCCCATGCCCAGCAGCAGGACGTCGAACGCGGGCACCTCCGCCCCGTCGGCCGCGGCTGCCAGTTCCGCGGCGTAGCGCGCCGCGGCCCGGTCCAGGTCGTCGCCGTCGGGCCCGTCGCTGGCCGGCGGCAGGTGGACCTTCGCCGGGTCCAGCGGCAGCTGCCCCAGCAGGGCGTCCTGCGCCTGCGTGGCGTTGCGCTCCGGGTCCCCGGCGGGCAGGAAGCGCTCGTCGCTCCACCACAGGTGCACCCGGCTCCAGTCGACCGCGTCGCGCGCGGACGACGCGGCCACCGCGGCGAGGGTCTTCCCGCCGATGGTGCCGCCGGTGAGGCTGACGTGTGCCTCGCCGCGCAGCGCCTGCGCGTCCGCGACGGCCGCCAGCAGGCGACCGGCCGCGGCGTGCGCGAGCACGTCGGGGGAGGGGTGCCGGACGACCAGCGCCTCGCTCACGCCGTCTCCCCGCCCGCCGGCGCACCCGCGGCCGCGGACCGCGTCGTGCGCGAGCGCGACGCGGTGGCCTTCTTCGTGGTGGCCTTCTTCGCGGTGGCCCCCTGCGCGCTCGTCCGCCCGGCCGCCGTGGTCCGGGACGCCGTCTTCGCGGTGGCCCGCTCCGCCGCCGGCGGTGCGGACTCCTGCGCCGTGGCGGCCGTGGCCGCCGCCTCCTGTGCGGGACCGGACCCCTCGGGAGCGCCGGCCGCGGCGCGCCGGGCGGCGCGCTTGCCGTGCGTGGGGGAGTTCGCGGCGACCTCGTCGTTGGGGACGGCCGAGGAGCGGGAGCGCTGCTCGGCCCCCGAGGGCGTCGCGCGCTTCATGGCCCGCGAGACCCGCGCCGACTTCTCCTCCGCCGCCGCCTGGTCGCGGGCGGCCTTGACCGGGGAGGACAGCTTGCCCCGCGACTGCGCCTCGCGCACCGAGACGACCTGCTTGCTGACCAGCGGCAGCCCGTCGCGCAGCGCCTCGCCGTAGACCTCGTCGGGATCCAGCCGGCGCAGCTCCTCGGTGAGGCAGTCCTTGACGGGCCTGCGGGCCAGCGACAGGCGCCGGTCCGGCTGGCCGGGCTGGGTGAGCGTGGCGACGTTCTGGTCAGGACGGATCAGCTCCACCGCACCGGACTTGCGCTCCAGGCGCACGCTCTGCACGCCCGTGCCCTTCTTGGTGCGGGCCCGCGTCACGGGCGCCTTGAGCTTGGCCCCCAGCCAGGCGGCGAGCAGCTCGGTGCTCGGGCTGTCCGGCGCACCCGCCACGGTGATGGAGGTCACCGGCTCGTAGGGCGGCTGGTCCAGCGCCGCCGCGAGCAGCGCGCGCCAGTTCGTCAGCCGGGTCCAGGCCAGGTCGGTGTCCCCGGCCCGGTAGCTGGCCCGTCGCGCCTCCAGCGCCCTGGCCGGGTTCGCCGCCTCCGCGGAGTCGGTGATGCGCCGCTGGGCGATGCGCCCGATCGAGTCGGTGCGCAGGTCCTCGGGCGCCGTGCCCGGCCAGTAGGCGACGATCGGCGCGTCGGGCAGCAGCAGCGAGACGATGGTCGTCTCGCCGTGCTCCACGAGCGGGCCGTAGGCGCGCAGCACGACGACCTCGCTGGCACCGGCGTCGCCGCCGACGCGGATCTGCGCGTCGAGGCGGGCCGCCCCGCGCTTGTTGCCGCGGGCGAGCACGAGCACCCGGCAGGGGTGCTCGCGGCTGGCCTCGTTGGCCGCGGAGATGGCGTCCTCGGCGTGCGCGTCGTCGGTGATGACGACGAGGGTGAGGACGCGCCCCAGGGCGACCGCACCCCCCGAGTCGCGCAGGTCCACCAGCGCCTTGTTGATGGCGCTGGTGGACGTGCTGGGCAGGTCGATGATCACTTCGTCCGCTCCTGCGTGTCGTGGGGGATCGGGCCGCGCCTCACGGTCGCCGCCACTGCCGGCCGGTCCGCTCGAGCATCGCGTGCGCGGACGGCGGCCCCCAGGTGCCCGAGGCGTAGGGCTCGGGCTGCCCGTTCTTCGCCCAGAAGGAGGTGATGGGGTCGAGGATCTTCCACGACAGCTCCACCTCCTCGTGGCGGGGGAACAGCGGCGGGTCGCCCAGCAGGACGTCGAGGATGAGCCGCTCGTAGGCCTCGGGGCTGGACTCGGTGAAGGCGTGGCCGTAGCCGAAGTCCATCGTCACGTCGCGCACCTCCATGGCGGTGCCCGGGACCTTGGAGCCGAACCGCATGGTGATGCCCTCGTCCGGCTGCACGCGGATCACCAGGGCGTTCTGCCCCAGCTCCTCGGTCGCCGTCAGCTCGAAGGGCAGGTGCGGTGCGCGCTTGAAGACGACGGCGATCTCGGTCACGCGCCGGCCCAGCCGCTTGCCGGCGCGCAGGTAGAACGGCACGCCCGCCCAGCGGCGGGTGTCGATCTCCAGCTCGATGGCGGCGAACGTCTCGGTCGTGGAGTCCGAGGGGATGCCGTCCTCGTCGAGGTAGCCCTTGACGAAGTCCGAGCCCTGCCAGCCCGCGGCGTACTGCCCGCGCGCGGTGGAGCGCCCCAGGTCCTTCAGCGGCCGCACGGCGGAGAGGACCTTCGCCTTCTCCGCGCGCAGGTCAGCGGCCTCGAAGGAGACGGGCTCCTCCATCGCGGTGAGGGCCAGCAGCTGCAGCAGGTGGTTCTGGATGACGTCGCGCGCTGCGCCGATGCCGTCGTAGTACCCCGCGCGGCCGCCGATGCCGATGTCCTCGGCCATCGTGATCTGCACGTGGTCCACGTGGTTGGCGTTCCACAGCGGCTCGAACATCTGGTTGGCGAAGCGCAGCGCCAGGATGTTCTGGACCGTCTCCTTGCCCAGGTAGTGGTCGATGCGGAACACCGAGTCCGGCGGGAAGACGTCCTCGACGACGGCGTTCAGCTCGCGCGCCGACTTCAGGTCGTGCCCGAACGGCTTCTCGATGACCACCCGGCGCCACTGGTCGCCGTGCTGGGCGGACAGCCCGCTGCGGGCCAGCTGCTTGGCGACGACGGGGAAGAACCGCGGCGGGATCGACATGTAGAAGGCGTGGTTGCCGCCGGTGCCGCGCACCCGGTCGAGGTCGGCGACGGTCGCGGCCAGCTGGTCGAAGGCCTCGTCGTCGTCGAACTCGCCGGGCACGAAGCGGAAGCCCTCGGCCAGCTGCGCCCAGACCGACTCCCGGAACGGCGTGCGCGCGTGCTGGCGCACCGAGTCGTAGACGATCTTGCCGAAGTCCTGGTCGACCCAGTCGCGGCGGGCGAAGCCGGTGAGCGCGAAGCCCGGCGGCAGCAGACCCCGGTTGGCGAGGTCGTAGATCGCCGGCATGAGCTTCTTGCGCGCCAGGTCGCCGGTCACACCGAACATCACCATGCCGCACGGGCCGGCGATCCGCGGGAGGCGACGGTCCCGCGGATCGCGCAGCGGGTTCTCGGTGGGCAGCACCCGGGCCGGGCTCACTGCGCGTCGACCTGCGTCTTCACGCGCTCCAGCTCGTCGGTGACGGTCTGCAGCAGCTCGGTCCAGCTCTTCTCGAACTTGTCGACGCCCTCGCGCTCCAGCAGCTCGACGACGTCGGTGTAGGAGACGCCCAGCCGCTCGAGGTCGTCGAGGACCTGCTGCGACTCGCCGTAGGAGCCGCGGATCGTGTCACCGGTGACCTGGCCGTGGTCGAGGGTGGCCTCGAGGGTCTTGCCCGGCATGGTGTTGACGGTGTTCGGGGCCACGAGCTCGGTCACGTAGAGCGTGTCCGGCAGGTTCGGGTCCTTGACGCCGGTGGAGGCCCACAGCGGGCGCTGCGGACGGGCGCCGGCCTCCTTGAGGACCTGCCAGCGCGGGGTCGAGAAGACCTCCTCGTAGGCCTGGTAGGCCAGCCGGGCGTTGGCCAGGCCCGCCTTGGAGCGCAGCGCCTTCGCCTCGTCGGTGCCGATGGCGTCCAGGCGCTTGTCGATCTCGGTGTCGACGCGGGAGACGAAGAACGAGGCGACCGACTCGATGGTCGACAGGTCGTGGCCGTTCTGCTTGGCCTGCTCCAGGCCGGTGAGGAAGGCCTGCATGACGGCGCGGTAGCGGTCGAGGGAGAAGATGAGCGTCACGTTGACGCTGATGCCCTCCGACAGCGCCGTGGTGATGGCGCTCAGGCCCTCCAGCGTCGCGGGGATCTTGATGTAGAGGTTGCGGCGGTCCACGGCCTGCCACAGCGTGCGCGCCGAGGCCTCGGTGGCCGCGGTGTCGTGCGCCATGCGCGGGTCGACCTCGAGGGAGACGCGGCCGTCGACGCCGTCGGTGCGCTCGAAGACCGGCTGGAGGATGTCGCAGGCGCGCCGGACGTCCTCGGTGGTGATCTGGAAGACCGCCTCCTCGGTGTCGGCGCCCGCGGCGATCAGCTCCTTGACCTGCTCGGTGTAGGCGTCGCCCTTGGACAGCGCCGAGGCGAAGATCGTGGGGTTGGAGGTGACGCCCAGCACGCCGGCGTCCACGAGGCGCTGCAGCTCGCCGGAACCGGTCAGCTCGCGCGACAGGTCGTCCAGCCAGACCGAGACGCCGTGCTGGTGCAGGGTCTCCACGGGGTTGCTCACGGGGGTTCTCCGTTCCTTCGTCCACTCGGGCGCCGGGACGGCGCCCGCACTGCAGGCGCCCCGGGCCGTCCCGGGACGCCGGTCCCCGCCGGGTCGCGCACCAGCGGTGCGCGACCCGGCGGGCAGGGGTCACTGCAGGCCGGCGAGGCTCTCCTTGGCGGCGGTCACGACGACCTCGTCCGTGAGGCCGAACTCGCGGTACAGGTCCTGGTAGTCCGCCGAGGCGCCGAAGTGCTCCAGGCTCACGGTGCGCCCGGCGTCGCCGACGATGTCGTGCCAGCCCTGGGAGACCGCGGCCTCGACGGACACGCGCGCCTTGACGCCCGGGACGAGGACGGTGTCGCGGTAGGCCTGGTCCTGCTCGAAGAACCACTCGCGGCACGGCATCGACACCACGCGGGTCGGGATGCCCTCCTGCTCGAGCTTCTCGCGGGCGGCCACCGCGATCTGCACCTCGGAGCCGGTGCCGACGAGGATGACCTGCGGGGTGGCCGCGGACGCCTCGACGAGCACGTAGGCGCCCTTGGCGACGCCGTCGGCCGCGCCCCAGCCGGGCTGGGAGCGGTCGAAGGTCGGCAGGTTCTGGCGCGAGAGCGCCAGGCCGGCCGGGCGGTCGGTGTTCTCCAGGATCGTCTTCCACGCCCACGCGGTCTCGTTGGCGTCGCCCGGGCGGACGACGTCCAGGCCCGGGATGGCGCGCAGCGAGGCCAGGTGCTCGATCGGCTGGTGCGTGGGGCCGTCCTCGCCCAGGCCGATGGAGTCGTGCGTCCACACGTACGTCACGGGCAGGCGCATGATCGCGGCCAGGCGCACGGCGGGGCGCATGTAGTCGCTGAAGACGAGGAAGGTGCCGCCGTAGGGGCGGGTCCCGCCGTGCAGCGCGATGCCGTTGAGGATCGAGCCCATCGCGTGCTCGCGGATGCCGAAGTGCAGGGTGCGGCCGTAGAGGTTGCCGTCCCACATCTTCGTCGTGCGGCTCGGCGGCAGGAAGCTCGGCTCGCCCTTGATCGTCGTCAGGTTGGACTCGGCCAGGTCGGCCGAGCCGCCCCACAGCTCCGGCAGCGACGCGCCGATCGCGTTGAGGACCTCGCCGGAGGCCTTGCGCGAGGCGATGGACGTGCCCGGCTCAAAGACGGGCAGCGCCTGCTCCCACCCGGCGGGCAGGGTGCGGGTGCGCATGCGCTCGAACAGCTCCGCGCGCTCGCCGGCGCCGGAGCGCCACGCGTCGAAGGAGGACTGCCACTGCTCGTGGGCGCTCCGGGCGCGCTCGCGCAGCGCGCGGGTGTGCGCGATGACGTCCTCGTCGACCTGGAAGGTCTGCTCGGGGTCGAAGCCGAGGACCTCCTTGGTCGCCTTGACCTCGGCCTCGCCGAGGGCGGAGCCGTGCGACTTGCCCGTGCCCTGCAGGGTGGGCGCGGGGTGGGCGATGATCGTGCGCAGCACGATGATCGACGGCTTGCCGGTCTCGGCCTTGGCGGCCTCGATCGCGGCGTGCAGACCGGCCACGTCCTCGGTGTAGGGGCCCTCGCCGCCGTTGGTCCAGTCGATCGACTGCACGTGCCAGCCGTAGGACTCGTAGCGCTTGGCGGTGTCCTCGGTGAGGGCGATGTTCGTGTCGTCCTCGATGGAGATGTGGTTCTGGTCGTAGATGACGACCAGGTTGCCCAGCTCCTGCACGCCCGCGATGGCCGAGGCCTCGCTGGTGACGCCCTCCTCGATGTCGCCGTCGGAGGCCAGCACGTAGACGTGGTGGTCGAAGGGGCTGGTGCCCGGCGCGGCGTCGGGGTCGAACAGGCCGCGCTCGCGGCGGGCGGCCATCGCCATGCCGACCGCGGAGGACAGGCCCTGGCCCAGCGGGCCGGTGGTCATCTCGACACCGGCGGTGTGCCCGTGCTCGGGGTGGCCGGGGGTCTTGGAGCCCCACTTGCGCAGCGCCTTGAGGTCGTCGAGCTCGAGGCCGTAGCCGGCCAGGTACAGCTGGACGTACAGCGTCAGGCTGGAGTGCCCGCACGACAGCACGAAGCGGTCGCGACCGGTCCAGTCCGGGTCGGCGGGGTCGTGCTGGATGACCTTCTGGAACAGCAGGTAGGCCACCGGTGCGAGGCTCATGGCCGTGCCCGGGTGACCGTTGCCGGCGCGCTGGACCGAGTCCATGGCCAGGACGCGGGCCGTGTCGACCGCCTTCTGGTCGAGGTCGCTCCACTCGAAGCTGGGCTGGCTCACGTGTCTCCTCCCGTGCGAACCAGCTGACCGACCAGCGCCGGGATGGCGGTGGGGGACCGGCCGTGGTCCGCTCTGTGTCTCCGTCGTGCGTCACGGCCGGCGGTACGACCGTGGCGTCCCGAGGCGTTCGTCGTCTGCAGTGCGTGCGCGGTGCCCGTGCCGCGACGAGGTCGCGGACGGATCACGTGGACGAGCCTACTCGCAGGGTGCGCGGGCGCAGCTCGCGAGGGCGGCGGCGAGCCCGTCAACGACACTGCGTAGCAGCGGCGTAAGCTCGGAGGTGCCCGCCCGCCGCCTCGCCCCGAGGACACTGTGACCGCCGTCGACTCGCGTCTGACCGACGCTCCCGCGCACTCCCGGACCAGCCTGCTGGGCCGGCGGCGCTCCTCCCGACCCCCGCGCTTCCCGCGGGTGGCCGCCTACGTGGCGCTCACCAAGCCGCGCATCATCGAGCTGCTGCTCATCACGACCGTCCCGGTGATGCTGTTCGCCGAGGGCGGGCTGCCGTCGGCGTGGCTGGTGCTGACGACGTTCGTGGGGGGCGCGCTGGCCGCCGGCTGCGCCAACACCCTCAACTGCTACTTCGACCGCGACATCGACGCGCTCATGAAGCGCACGCGCAACCGGCCGCTGGTCACCGGGCAGGTCAGCCCGCGGCAGGCGCTGGTGTTCGCGGCCGTCCTGGGCCTGGCCTCGGTGGCGATCTTCGTCGCCTTCGTCAACGTGCTCTCCGCGGTGCTGGCCGTGGCGGCGATCGCCCTGTACATCCTGGGCTACACGCTGCTGCTCAAGCGCCGGACCTCGCAGAACATCGTCTGGGGCGGTGTGGCCGGCTGCATGCAGGTGCTCATCGGCTGGACGGCCGTCACCGGCCGCCTGGACTGGGCGCCCTTCGTGCTGTTCGGCGTGATCTTCCTGTGGACGCCGCCGCACTACTGGCCGCTGTCGGTGCGCTACCGCGAGGACTACGCCAACGCCGGGGTGCCGATGCTGCCCGTGGTGGCGCGGCCCACGACGGTCTCGCGGCAGATCGTCGCCTACACGGTCGCGATGGTGGTGTGCTCGCTGCTGCTGGTGCCCGTGGGCGGTGCCGGCGTCCTCTACGGTGTCGCCGCCCTGGTGCTGGGGCTCGGCTTCCTGCTGCAGACCGTCGGCCTGCACCGGCGCGCGCGGCGCTTCGAGCGCGAGACCGGCGGCCGCGACGCGGGCACCCTGGAGCAGCTGCGGCGCATCAGCCCCATGGGCGTCTTCCACGGCTCGATCACCTACCTGACGCTGCTGTCGCTGGCCGTGGCCCTCGACCCGCTGCTGCACCTCGCCTGGCCGTCCTGAGCCGTCGCGGCGCACGCACGAGGAGGGCCCCGTCACCGGACCGGTGACG
>NZ_JBJLSF010000134.1:0-8208 GCF_050871885.1 Kineococcus aridisoli
GAGGCGCCGCACCAAGGGTGCGGCGCCTCTCGCGCGTCGTGCGTGGCCGGCCCGCGCCGGGGGGCGTCAGGGCAGGGCGGCGACCAGCTCGCCCAGCGCCACCTTCGGCCCGGTGAAGAACGGCACCTCCTCGCGCACGTGGCGGCGCGCCTCGGTGCTGCGCAGGTCGCGCATGAGGTCGACGATGCGGTGCAGCTCGTCGGCCTCGAAGGCGAGGACCCACTCGTAGTCGCCCAGCGCGAACGCGGAGACGGTGTTGGCGCGCACGTCCTCGTAGGGGCGGGCGGCCAGGCCGTGGTCGCGCAGCATCTTCTTGCGCTCGTCGTCGGGCAGCAGGTACCAGTCGTAGGAGCGCACGAACGGGTAGACGCACACGTAGTCGCGGGCCCGCTCGCCGGACATGAACGCCGGCACGTGGCCGCGGTTGAACTCCGCCGGGCGGTGCAGGCCGACGACCGACCACACCGGCACCAGGTGCCGGCCCAGCCGGGTCGTGCGCAGCCGGCGGTAGGCCTCCTGCACGAGCTCGACCGTCGGCGCGTACCACCAGAACATCAGGTCGGCGTCGGCGCGCAGGCCCGCGACGTCGTACAGGCCGCGCACGACGAGGCCCTTGCCGGTCAGCTCGTCCAGCAGCGCCTGCACCTCGTCGGCGAGGGCCGCGCGGTCGGCGTCGCCGACGGTCGTCTCGACGGCGAAGACCGACCACATCGTGTAGGCGATGGTCTGGTTGATCTCGTCGGCGCTGCGGGCGGGGGTCGTGGCGTGCGGGGTCGGGGCTGCCTGCTCGGTCATGCCCCCATCCTCCCCCGGCCCCTCACCGGCCCGGCAGGCGGACCTCCTCCTCCGACCGCTCGCCCGGCCGCCGGCCGAGCTGGGCGAGGACCTCCTCGGCGGCGCGGGTGGCGGCGGCCACGCACGCGGGCACGCCCACGCCGTCGAGCACCGCCCCGCACAGCGCCAGCCGGCCCGCGCCCGCCACCGCCGCGCGCAGCCGCGCCACCCGGTCCAGGTGGCCGACGGCGTACTGCGGCAGCCCGTCGACCCAGCGCACGAGCGCGCTGTCCACCGGGTGCAGCGCGCGCCCCAGCAGCGCGGCGGCGTCGGCGGCCGCCCAGCGCAGCACGTCGGCGTCGTCGGCCTCCAGCGCCTCGCGCTCGCCCGCGCGCCCCAGGGAGACCCGCAGCACGCGGACGTCCTCGCGCTGGGCGCGCACCCAGTCCCACTTGTTCGCCGACAGGGTCAGCGCCTTCACGTGCAGCCCCTCGGCGGCGCCCACGACCGGCGGCACGAGCACCCCCGAGCCCGCCGTCCCCGCCAGCTCGGCGGCGGGGACGGCGAGCGCCGCGATGACCATGCTCGCGGTCTCGACGGCGGCCAGCTCCGCGGCTGCGGCGGGCACCGCGGCCAGCAGCCGGGCGGCGGCGGGGGCCGGCACCGCGACGACGACCGCGTCGGCGCGCTCCTCGCCCGCGGCGGTGCCCACGCGCCAGCCCCCGCCCTCGCCGTCGACCTCGCCGTCGACCTCGCGCCGCAGGCCCGTGACGGGCGTGGAGGTGCGCACGGCGCCGCCGCGGGCGGTGACGGCCCCGGCCAGGGCGTGCGGCAGCCGGGCCAGACCGCCGTCGACACCGGCGAAGACGGGCGCGTCGCGCGCGGGGCGGGCGGCGGCCGCGGCGCGCACGGCCGCCAGCAGCGAGCCGCCGCGCTCGGCGTGCCGCCACAGCGCCGGCACGGTCGCCCGCAGCGACAGCCGCCCGGCGTGCCCGGCGTAGACCCCGCCCAGCAGCGGCTCGACGAGCAGGTCGACCACGGCTCGCCCGACGCGGCCGGCGACGTAGTCGGCCACGGCCACGTCCTCCTCCAGCGCGGGGGCGGGCAGGTCCTCCTCGGCGCGCACCCGCTCCACGTCGGCGGGCGCCAGCAGCCCGGCGACCTGCTCGGCCGAGCCGGGCACCCCCATGAGGGTGCCGGCGGGCAGCGGGTGCAGGCCGCCGCCGGCGCGCACCGCGGCGCGGGCGGTCGCCGGGTGCACGAGGTCGTCGCCGAGCCCGGCGGCGCGCACGAGGTCGACGGCCTCGGGGCGGCGGGCCAGCACCGACTCCGCGCCGAGGTCGACGAGCACGCCGCCGACCTCGCGGCGCTGCAGCACGCCGCCCACCTCGGCGGCGGCCTCCAGCACCTGCACCTCGCACCCGGCCCCGGCCAGGTGGAAGGCGGCGGTCAGCCCGGAGACCCCGCCGCCCACGACGACGACGCGGGGGCGCGCCGGGGGCGGCGCGGCTCCCCCGGCGCCGCCGGCGCCCGCACCGCTCAGCGGCGCCACGCGTGGACCTCCTGCACCACCCGGGCCAGCACGTCGGGGTCGGCCGACGGCGGCACCCCGTGACCGAGGTTGACCACGTGCCCGCCGCCGGCGCGCTCGCCCTCGGCGAGGATGCGGTGCAGGTCGGCGCGCAGCACCTCCCAGGGCGCGAAGAGCATCGCGGGGTCGAGGTTGCCCTGCACGGCCACGGGCCGGCCGGCGCCCGCCCGTCCGCGCGCGGCGCCCACGTCCAGCGGCACCCGGAAGTCGACGCCCAGCACGTCCACGCCGCCGTCGACGGCGGCCATCGCCCCCAGCAGCTCGCCGGTGCCGGTGCCGAAGTGGGTGCGCGGCACCCCGAGGTCGCCGACGGCCGCGAGCGCCGCGGCCGAGTGCGGGGCCACCAGGCGCTCGTAGTCGGCCAGCGGCACGGAGCCCACCCAGGAGTCGAAGAGCTGGACCGCGGAGGCGCCGGCGAGCACCTGCGCGCGCAGGAACGTGCCGGTGATCTGCGCCAGGCGGCTCGCGAGGTCGTGCCACAGCTGCGGGTCGGCGTGCATGAGCGCCTTGGTGCGCAGCAGGTCGCGCGAGGGCCCGCCCTCCACGAGGTAGCTGGCCAGGGTGAAGGGGGCACCGGCGAAGCCGATGAGCGGCACGCCGCCGCCGATCCCGGCCAGCTCGGCCGTCGTCAGCCGCACCGCCTCGCTGACGTGGGCGAGCTGGTCCAGGTGCAGCTCGGGCAGCCGGTCGAGGTCGGCGCGGGTGCGGACCGGCTCGGCGATGACGGGCCCGGTGCCGGGCACGATCTCCACGCCGACGCCGGCGGCCTCCAGCGGCACGACGATGTCGGAGTAGAAGACGGCGGCGTCCACGTCGTAGCGGCGCACCGGCTGCAGGGTGATCTCGGTGACGAGCTCGGGGCGCCGGCAGCTCTCGAGCATCGTGGTGCCCTCGCGCACCCGGCGGTACTCCGGCAGGGACCGGCCGGCCTGGCGCATGAACCACACGGGCGTGCGCGAGGGGGCGCTGCCCCGGGCCACCTCCCCCCGGGCGACGTGCAGGTAGGGGGCGTTCTCGAGCGGCACCCGCCGATGCTCCCACGAGGCGCCGGCGGCGCTCGATCACGGGATGGTCGCGGTCCGGCGGCGCGCGGCGTGGCTCGCGCCCGGTGCGCGCGCCCGTGCCTAGGCTCCCCGCCGTGAACGCCAGCCGTCCACCGGGCAGCACCGGTGCGCCCCCCGCCTTCGCCGCCGCCGTGGCCGCGGTGCGGGAGGTCCGGCTGCGCTCGGAGGTCTCGCTCACCGAGGTGCCCCCGCCGGCCCGCATCGCGCCGTTCGCGCTCGCGCTCGCCGGCGACGTCCTCGTCGGCGGCGAGGAGCTGGCGACCGGCCGCTTCATCCTGCTGCACGACCCCTCCGCCCCGCCGGAGTGGGGCGGGGAGTTCCGCATCGTCACCTACGTGCGGGCGGACCTGGAGGCCGAGCTGGGCGCGGACCCGATGCTCGGCCACGTCGGCTGGTCGTGGCTGGAGGACGGCCTGCGCGCCAGCGGTGCGCGCGCCACCGGCGTCGGCGGCACCGTCACCCGCGTGCTCTCCGAGGGCCACGGCGCGCTCGCGGACCGCCCGCCGTCGGTGGACGTGGAGCTGCGGGCCTCCTGGACGCCGGTGTGGACGCCGGAGGACCCCGACGCCACCGCCGCGCACCTGCACGCGTGGGGCGAGCTGCTGTGCACCGTGGCGGGGTTGCCGCCGCTGCCCGAGGGCGTCGTCTCCCTCGGGCGGCGGCAGCGCTGAGACGCGCGTCACGGCCGGTGGCGGTCCATCACCCCACCGGAGCAGCGCGTGGAGGTCAAGGCCGACCCCGCGGGCGCCGATCACTCCTCAGACACACCCAGGCGCACCGCACCCGGCGGGCGCCCCACGCCTGCAGGAGGACGACGGTGACTGCGCTCGTCGAACGCCCCGGGATGGCTGTTCCCTCCCGTCTCGGCCGCTTCGCGGCCCTGGTCGCCGTCGCGGACCCCGTGGTCCGCGAGTCGGTGACGCGCACGCTGCGCATGCTCGGCGCCGTCAACGTCGAGCACGCCACCAGCGTGGCCCAGGCCCGCGCGATGGCCCGCACCGGCCCGCGCGCCCTGTTCATCGCCGACGCCGGCCTGCCGGACGGCTCCGGTGCCCAGCTGGTCTCCGAGCTGCGCGCGGCGGGCTGGAACCGCTGCGTCGTGCTCTCCAGCAACGCCGACCCGTTCGCCGTCCGCGGCGCCGTCGCGGCCGGGGTGCGCTGCTACCTGGTCACCACCCGCCCCGAGGGCGTGGGCTTCGAGGGCCGCGGCGGGGAGGCGGGCGTCGACTCGCTCTCCGAGCGCGAGGTCGAGGTGCTGCAGCACGTGGCCGACGGCCGCTCCAACAAGGACACCGGCGCCCTGCTGGGCCTGTCCGCCCTGACGGTCAAGAGCCACCTGGCCCGCATCGCGCGCAAGCTGGGCACCGGCGACCGCGCCGAGATGGTCGCCATCACCCTGCGGGCCGGCGTCATCCAGTGACCGCTGCCCGCGCGCGGTGCTCGCGCGCGGGCCGACCAGCCGGTCACCCTCCCGCCGCCGTCCCGTACGGTGGGGCGGTGACCGACGCGCCGACCGAGCCGGAGCAGCCCGAGCTGCCCCTGCTGTCGGCGCCCTCCGACGGCCTGCCGCCGGTCGTGGCCGACGAGGCCGCGCTGGCCCGGACCGTCGCCGCGTTCGCGGCCGGGACCGGACCGGTGGCCGTGGACGCCGAGCGCGCCTCCGGCTACCGCTACGGCCAGCGGGCCTTCCTCGTGCAGCTGCGCCGCGAGGGCGCCGGCACCGCGCTCATCGACCCCGCGGCGCTGCCGGACCTGTCCAGCCTCGGCGAGGCCCTCGGCGACGCCGAGTGGGTCCTGCACGCCGCCAACCAGGACCTGCCCTGCCTGGCCGAGCTGGGCATGCGCCCCACGCGCCTGTTCGACACCGAGCTCGGCTCGCGCATCGCCGGCCTGCCCCGGGTGGGCCTGGGCGCGGTCGTCGAGGAGCTGCTGGGGTTGCGCCTGGCCAAGGAGCACTCGGCCGTCGACTGGTCGACGCGGCCGCTGCCCGAGCCGTGGCTGACCTACGCCGCCCTCGACGTGGAGGTGCTCGTCGCGCTGCGCGACGCCCTCGCCGAGCGCCTGGCCGCCGCCGGCAAGCTGGAGTGGGCGCAGGAGGAGTTCGCCGCGGTCGCCGCCGCGGAACCGCCCCCGCCGCCGGCCGAGCCGTGGCGCCGGGTCTCCGGGCTGCACGCGGTCCGCTCGCGCCGCCAGCTCGCCGTCGTGCGCGAGCTCTGGCAGGCCCGCGACGCCGAGGCCCGCCGCCGGGACACCTCCCCGGGCCGGCTGCTGCCGGACTCCGCGATCGTCGCCGCCGCCCGCGCCACCCCCCGCACCCCGCAGGCGCTGGCCGCCACCTCCGGCTTCACCGGCCGGGCCGCGCGCTCGCGGCTGCAGCTGTGGGCCGACGCCGTCGCCCGCGGGCTGGCCACGCCCGAGGCGGACCTGCCGGCGCACGCGCCCCGCGGGGACGGGCCGCCGCCGCCGCGCACGTGGGCCGCCAAGGACCCGCTGGCCGCCGCCCGCCTGGGCGCCGCCCGCGGCGCCGTCACCGGCATCGCCGCCGCGCACGGGCTGCCGGTGGAGAACCTCCTGCAGCCCGACGCGCTGCGCCGCCTGGCGTGGGCGCCGCCGCAGCCGCTGGACGCCGACGGCGTGCGCCGGGCGCTGGCCGCCCGGGGCGCGCGCACCTGGCAGCTCGACCTCGTCGCCGCTCCCGTGGCCGCCGCGATGGCCGCGGCGCGGGTCCCCGAGGACGGGGACGAGGAGGGCGAGGCGCCCAGGCTCGAGGAGCTCCCCGGTGCGGTGGCCGACGGGGTGCCCGACGGCGCGGCCGTCCCCGCCGACTGACGGCGCAGCGCTCTAGAAGGTCCGGCCCCCGGACACCTCCCGCCTTGCCGACCCGCTGCGGCTGCGCCAGGGTCGTCGGACGCGGCTCGACGCGGAGCCGCGGCACGACGCCGACGGAGGTGGCGGTGGAACGTCTCACCCTGGACCAGCAGCTCTCCCCGGCCGCCATGGCACGGCACTGGGTCTGCGAGCACTGCCCGGACGAGCACCTGCCGGCCGCGCGGCGCTGGATCGCGGAGCTGCTGACGAGCGAGCTGGTCTCCAACGCCCTCGAGCACGGCAGCGGCCCCGTGGTGCTCTCCCTGACCCACGACGACGAGGGCATTCTCGTCGGCATCTCCGACGGCGAGCAGCGGGTCCCCTCGCTGCGCACCCAGAACCCCGCCGCGACGACCGGCCGCGGGATCGCCCTCGTCGACGCGCTCGCCACCGCCTGGGGCGTCTACCCCAGCGAGGCCGGCGCGGACGCTGCCAGCTGGCCGGAGCCGAGCGAGGGCCTGGCCAGCGGCAAGACGGTCTGGTTCCACCTGGCCAGCGGCTGACGCCCCCGCCGCGGCGGTTGGGCCGTCCGGGGGACCCCGCGGGCCCGCCGGCGGGGCGCGGGAGCCCGCCGCGGTTACGGTCGGCGACGTGAGCACCGATCAGCCGCGCCCCGTCCGGGCCCTCCTGCGACGCAGCGTGCTCGCGCTCAGCGTCCTCGACGACGTCGACGTCGACCTCGACGACGACGGCGTGCGGCTGCCCGGGTGCGTGCCGCTGGGCTGGTCGGACGTGGCCCGGGCGGCCGGGTGCGGCCTGCCGGGCGACAAGGCGGTGCGCGCACCGTCCGCGGGCGCGGCTCCCGAGCAGCCGGAGGACGTGGTGCGGCTGCGGGTGGCGGACCTGCTGCGCGCGCACGCCGAGCTGCACCGCAGCCGCACCCGCACCGTCCCGCTGGCCGTCCCCGTGGGCGCCGCCCGCCGCCCCGCGCACGGCTGGAGCGCGAGCCCGCTGCTCGGCGGCGCGCTGGAGCTGGGCCTGGGCGTCGTCGTGCGCAGCGGCCGCAGCGAGCGCACCCTGCCCGTCCCGGTGGTCTCCGCGCGCGCCACCGGCCGCCCCGCCCACGCGGGCGCCGGCGAGCTCGCCCGGCTGGAGGAGGTCGGGCGGCTCGTGGTGCAGCGGCTGCTGCGCGACGCCGGGGGGCGCGGTGGCGGCGTCCTGCGCCCGGTGGCCGGCTGCGACGTGCCGACGCTGCTGGCCTCCGCCGCCCTGCGCGAGCACCTGGTCGCCGGCCCGGACCGGCAGCCGGGCGGCGTGCTGCGCGCCGTGGCGGTGCCCGACCGCACCCGCGGCTGGTTCGACCTCGCGCGCATCGACCCCGCCTACGTGGGTGCGGCCTGGACCGCCACCGACCCGGCCGACCGCGGTCTGCACCGGCCGGTGCTCGTGACGCGCGAGGAGGTCGCGCTCGCCCCGAGCAGCCCCCGGCTCGTCGAGGCCGCGCTGCGCAGCTGAGCGCCCGCGGCCTTCCCCCTCCCGGCCGGCGCTGACAGCATCGGCCGGGCGCCACGACGCCCGCCCCCGCCGGGGCCCTGACCGCCCACCACCTGCCCGGCCCGGGCGCGGCGGGACCGGTGCTCCGCCTGCCCGGCGGGCCGCCGGCGGAGGCGGCCCACCTCGGCGACCTCGGCGGGCTGCCGCGGCACCGCGCGCTCGCGGTGCTGGACCTGCCCGGGGGCGCCACCGGCCCGGCCGCACCCGCGGACCCGGTGGGCCCGGCGGGCGGGTGCTGCGACCGCCTCGTGGACGCCGTCGAGGCGGTGCGCGAGCAGCTGGGCCTGCCGGTGGTGGACCTGCTGGCGCACTCGGCGGGTGCGGACCTCGCGCTGCGCTAGGCCGGGCGCCACCCGCACCGGGTGCAGCGGCTGGTGCTGCTGACCCCCCCGCGCCCGGCTGCACGTGCAGCCGGGC
>NZ_JBJLSF010000135.1:0-8150 GCF_050871885.1 Kineococcus aridisoli
GTCCCGGGTCCGACCTTCGGGGGATGCGGCGGCCGGTACCGTCGCGGTCGTGGCCACGGACCAGCAGGAGCGGGCGGGGGGGGCCGGGGGGGGCGGGGGGGGGGGGTTGTGGGTTGGGGCCGAGTGGGGGGGGGGACCACCGCCGGGCCGCGCCTGGCGGCGCGCGGCCGGCGCCTCAGGCGCGGACGGCCGCGCTCGCGCGGCTGACGGCCTCGGCCACCGGGACCTGCTCGGCCTCGCCGGTGCGGCGGTCGCGCAGCTCCACGACCCCCTCGGCCAGGCCCTTGCCCACGACGAGGATCGTGGGCACGCCGATGAGCTCGGCGTCCTTGAACTTCACGCCCGGCGACACCTTCGGCCGGTCGTCCAGCAGGACCTCCACACCCGCGGCCTGCAGCTCGGCGGCGATGCGGTCGGCGGTGGTGAACACCTCCGCGTCCTTGCCGGTGGCCACGACGTGCACGTCGGCGGGCGCCAGCGCGCGCGGCCACACCAGGCCCTTGTCGTCGTGGTTGCCCTCGGCGACGCAGGCCAGCGCGCGGGTGACGCCGATGCCGTAGGAGCCCATCGTCACGACGACCTGCTTGCCGTTCTCGTCGAGCACCTTCAGGTCCAGGGCCTGCGCGAAGCGGCGGCCGAGGGCGAAGATGTGGCCGATCTCGATGCCGCGGGCCAGCTCCAGCGGGCCGGAGCCGTCCGGGGCGGGGTCACCGGCCTTGACCTCGGCGGCCTCGACGACGCCGTCGGGGGTGAAGTCGCGGCCGGCGACGAGGTCGAAGACGTGCTTGCCGGGCGCGTCGGCGCCGGTGATCCAGGAGGTGCCGTCGACGACGCGGGGGTCGACGAGGTAGCGGATGCCGCTGGCCGACTCCGCCCCGAGCGCGCCGGGGCCGATGTAGCCCTTCACCAGCGCGGGGTGCTTGGCGAAGTCCGCGGCCTCGAACGGCTCGACCTCGGCGGGCGAGACGGCGGCCTCCAGGCGCTTGATGTCGACCTCGCGGTCGCCGGGCACGCCGACGGCCAGCGGCTCGCGGGTGCCGTCGGGGTGGCGCAGGACGACGAGGACGTTCTTGAGGGTGTCCGCGGCCGTCCACGCCCGGTCCGCGCGGGGGTGCTCCGCGTTGGCCACCTCGACGAGCGTCTCGATCGTCGGGGTGTCGGGGGTGTCCTCCACGTGCGCGGCGGGCAGCCCGTCGAAGGGGACCGCCGGCGGGGCCAGGGTCGTGACGGCCTCGACGTTGGCCGCGTACCCGCCGGGCGAGCGCACGAAGGTGTCCTCGCCGATGGGCGAGGGGTGCAGGAACTCCTCGCTGCGCGAGCCGCCCATGGCCCCCGACATCGCCGAGACGATGGCGAAGTCGAGGCCGAGGCGCTTGAAGATGCGGATGTAGGCGTTGCGGTGCAGCTCGTAGGAGCGCGCCAGGCCCGCGTCGTCGACGTCGAAGCTGTAGGAGTCCTTCATGACGAACTCGCGGCCGCGGATGAGGCCGGCGCGCGGGCGCGCCTCGTCGCGGTACTTGGTCTGGACCTGGTAGATCGACAGCGGCAGGTCCTTGTACGAGGAGCACAGGTCCTTGACGAGGAGGGTGAACATCTCCTCGTGGGTGGGGGCCAGCAGGTAGTCGGCGCCCTTGCGGTCGCGCAGCTTGAAGATGCCGTCGCCGTAGTCGCTCCAGCGGTTGGTCGCCTCGTACGGCTCGCGCGGCAGCAGCGCCGGGAAGTGGACCTCCTGGGCGCCCGCGGCGTCCATCTCCTCGCGGACGACGCGCTCGACCTTGCGCAGCACCTTCAGCCCCAGCGGCAGCCAGGTGTAGATGCCCGGCGCGGCCCGTCGGACGTAGCCGGCGCGCACCAGCAGCTTGTGGCTGGCCACCTCGGCCTCGACCGGGTCCTCCCGCAGGGTCCGCAGGAACAGGGTCGACATCCGCATCAGCACGCGCACGAGGATATCGGCGCCCCGCGGCCCGCCTCACCGCCGTCGCGCGGGGACGGCACCCGGGCGGGCGGGGCCCTCAGAACAGGACGGTGGCGAAGGTGCCGACCTCGCGGAAGCCGACGCGGCGGTACGCCGCGAGCGCGCGGGTGTTGTAGTCGTTGACGTACAGCGAGACCGAGTCCACGCCGTCGGCGCGGCAGGCGGTCACGACGGCGGCCATCCCCGGTTCGGACAGCCCCTCGCCGCGCCGGTGCGGCGGCACCCACACGCCCTGGACCTGCACGACCTTCGGGGAGACCGCACCCAGCTCGGCCTTGAAGACCACCTCGGGACCGGCGGGGCCGGCCTCGACGCGCACGAAGGAGCGGCCGGTGGAGACGAGCTCGGCGATGCGGGCCCGGTAGGCGCCCCCGCCGTCCGGGGGCGCGGGCGCGTAGCCGATCTCCTCGGTGAACATCGCCACGCAGGCGGGCACGACGAGGTCCAGCTCGCGCAGCGTCGAGCGGCGCACGGCGGGGTCGGGAGCCACCAGCGGCTCGGTGTCGCAGACCATGAGCGGCTGCTGGGCGCGCACCTCCCGCACCCCGCGCCAGTGCGGCTCCAGGCGCTGCCACAGCGCCAGCACGGCCTCGGCCGGGCCGACCAGGGACGAGCAGCGCCGCCCCTGCGCGCGGGCGTGCTCGGCGAAGGCGTCCAGCGCCCGGGGGGTCGCCTCCACGGGCACGAGGTTGGCCCCGGCCCAGCAGGCCGAGACCAGCTCGTCGCCCTCGAACCAGCCCCACACCTGCCCGCCGAGGTCGGTGCCCGCGCGCGAGACGAGCCCCAGCAGGCGCGCGGAGACGAAGAGGTTGCCGACGGGGTCGCGATCGCACAGCCGCAGCAGGGCGGGCGCGTCGGAGCCGGTGAGGACGCGCAGGGAGCCCGCCCGGGCCGACCCGGGAGCCGCGGAGGGGGTCAGGTGCACCCCCGCATCCTGTCGCGAGAACGCCCGCTGGTCGAGACGACCCGTCGGTCGGCCGACGATCGCGACCCGCCGCTCAGCCGACGGTGACGACCGGGGAGCCGGCGCTCGCGCCGTCCCCGGGCTCGCCCATCTCGGCGGCCAGGCGGTTGGCCTCCTCGATGAGGGTCTCGACGATGGCGTGCTCGGGGACGGTCTTGATGACCTCGCCCTTGACGAAGATCTGCCCCTTGCCGTTGCCGCTGGCGACACCGAGGTCGGCCTCGCGGGCCTCGCCGGGGCCGTTGACGACGCAGCCCATGACGGCCACGCGCAGCGGCACGCTCAGGCCCTCCAGACCCTCGGTGACGGCGTCGGCCAGGGAGTACACGTCGACCTGGGCGCGCCCGCAGGAGGGGCAGGAGACGATCTCCAGCTTGCGCGGGCGCAGGTTCAGCGACTGCAGGATCTGGATGCCGACCTTGACCTCCTCGGCCGGCGGCGCGGACAGCGAGACGCGGATGGTGTCGCCGATGCCCTTGCTCAGCAGCGCGCCGAAGGCCGTCGCGGACTTGATGGTGCCCTGGAAGGCGGGGCCGGCCTCGGTGACGCCCAGGTGCAGCGGCCAGTCGCCGCGCTCGGAGAGCAGCTCGTAGGCGCGGACCATGACCACCGGGTCGTTGTGCTTGACCGAGATCTTGAAGTCGTGGAAGTCGTGCTCCTCGAACAGCGAGGCCTCCCACACCGCGGACTCCACGAGCGCCTCCGGCGTGGCCTTGCCGTGCTTGGCCATCAGGCGCGGGTCGAGGGAGCCGGCGTTGACGCCGATGCGGATCGAGACGCCCGCGTCCTTGGCGGCCTGGGCGATCTCCTTGACCTGGTCGTCGAACTTGCGGATGTTGCCCGGGTTGACCCGCACGGCCGCGCAGCCGGCGTCGATGGCGGCGAAGACGTACTTGGGCTGGAAGTGGATGTCGGCGATGACCGGGATCTGCGACTTCCTGGCGATGATCGGCAGCGCCTCGGCGTCGTCGGCGCTGGGGCAGGCGACGCGGACGATGTCGCAGCCGGTCGCGGTCAGCTCGGCGATCTGCTGCAGCGTGGCGTTGATGTTCGTCGTCGGCGTCGTCGTCATCGACTGCACGGAGATGGGGGCGTCGCCGCCGACGTCGACCGAGCCCACCTTGATCTTGCGCGTCTTGCGGCGGGGTGCCAGGACGGGCGGCGGGAGGGCGGGGAGACCGAGGCTGACGCTCACGGGCTCGATTATCACCCCGCGCGGCGGGGCGGCGAGCACCCCCCGGCGGCCGTCACCGGACGTTCACCGCTCGGGCCGCGCCCCGGACCGCCCCGGGCGCGGCCGCCGGTCACCGGTCACCGGTCACCGGTCCAGGGTGACGGGCCGCACGATGTCGGCGTACAGCAGCAGCACGCTCATGCCCACGAGCACGACCGAGACCCCGTAGGCCAGCGGCATGGCCTTGGCCACGTCGACGGGCCCGGGGTCCGGACGCCGGCGCAGCCGGAACAGCGCCTTCTTGAGGACCTCCCACAGCGCGCCGGCGATGTGGCCGCCGTCGAAGGGCAGCAGCGGGATGAGGTTGAAGACGAACAGCGCCACGTTCAGCCCGGCCAGCAGCGAGACGATGCGCGAGGTCCGCTCGGCGAGCTCGTCGCCGGGGATGATCGCCGGCCGGGCGTTGAGCTCGCCGGCCAGCCGGCCGATGCCGACGACGCCGATCGGGCCGTTCGGGTCGCGCGGGGCCGAGCCGAAGGCGGCCCGGGCGACGTCGTAGAGGCGCTGGGGCAGCCGGGCGACGATGGCCGCGGTCCCCTCCACCTGCTCGGCGACCACGCCCGGGACCTCGGCCAGCGGGGTCCGCACGACGGCGATGCTCGGGGAGACGCCCAGGAAGCCGACCTCCTCGGTGCGCCCGGTCGCCTCGCCGGTGGCGGTGAGGACCTCGCGCTCGGTGAGCACCGGCGTCGCGCTCACGGTCAGCCGCTGCCCGTCGCGCTCGACGAGCAGCTGCACCGGCTGCCCGCCGCGCTCGCGGATCGCCGCCGACAGCGACTCCCAGTCGCGCACCGGCGCGCCGTCGAAGGCCACGACCTCGTCGCCGGGCCGCAGCCCCGCCGCGGCCCCCGGGGCGACGGGGTCGTCGGCGGCGCACGTCGTGGCGGTGCTGCCGGCCGGCTGCACGCACTGCGAGACGGCCGACAGCGTCGGCACGTAGCCGGGGCGGCCGATGCCGCTGGCGGCGACCGCGGTGAGCACGAGGGCCAGCAGCAGGTTGACCAGCGGCCCGCCGGCCATGACGACGATGCGCTTCCACACCGGCAGGCGGTGGAAGGTGCGCGACTCCTCGCCGGGGGCGATCTCCACGAAGCTGGCCTGGCGGGCCTCCTCGGCCATCAGCGCCCAGCGGCCGGTGGAGCTCGCCCGCACCCGGCCGGGGGCGTCCCCCGGCTGCGGCGGGAACATGCCGATCATGCGGACGTAGCCGCCCAGCGGGATCGCCTTGACGCCGTACTCGGTCTCGCCGCGGCGGCGGGAGAACAGCGTCGGGCCGAAGCCGACCATGTACTGGGTGACCTTCACGCCGAAGCGCTTGGCGGGCAGCAGGTGCCCGAGCTCGTGCAGGGCGATGGAGACCGCCACCCCGACGGCGGCGGCGAGGATGCCGACGGTCCACAGCAGCACCGTGCTCACGCGGCCGCGCCCGTCAGCTCGCGGGCGCGCGCACGGGCCCAGTCCTCGGCCGCCAGCACGTCCTCGACGTCGCGCGGGTCGCCGGCGGGCTCGTGCTCGCCGACGACGGCGGCGACGGTGTCCACGATGCCGGGGAAGGGCAGGGCGCCGGCGTGGAAGGCGGCCACGCACTCCTCGTTGGCGGCGTTGAAGACCGCCGGGACGGTGGACCCGCGCCGGCCGGCCTCGCGGGCCAGGTCGACCGCGGGGAAGGCCTGCGCGTCCAGCGGCTCGAACGTCCAGGAGGCGGCCCGCGTCCAGTCCACCGCCGCGGCCGCGCCGGGCACCCGCCGCGGCCAGCCCAGCCCCAGGGCGATGGGCAGCCGCATGTCCGGCGGCGAGCACTGCGCCAGGGTGGAGCCGTCGGTGAACTCGACCATCGAGTGCACGACCGACTGCGGGTGCACGACGACGTCGATGCGCTCGTAGCCGATCCCGAACAGCAGCGAGGCCTCGATGACCTCCAGGCCCTTGTTGACCAGGGTGGCCGAGTTCGTCGTCACCACCGGGCCCATCGACCACGTCGGGTGGGCCAGCGCCTGCGCGGGGGTGACGTCGGCGAGCTCCTCGCGGCGGCGGCCGCGGAACGGCCCGCCGCTGGCGGTCAGCACCAGCCGGGCGACCTCCTCGGCGCGCCCGCCGCGCAGGCACTGCGCCAGCGCGGAGTGCTCGGAGTCCACCGGCACCACCTGGCCGGGGGCGGCGGCGCGGGTGACCAGCGGGCCGCCGGCCACCAGGGACTCCTTGTTGGCCAGCGCGAGCGTGCGGCCGGTGGCCAGCGCCGCCAGCGTCGGGCGCAGCCCGACCGAGCCGGTCATGCCGTTGAGCACGACCCCGTCGGCCCGGACCGGGTGCGCGGCGACCTCGGCGGCCGCGTGCGGGCCGGCGACCACGCGCGGGAGCGCCCCGCCGGTGGTGCGGGCGTGCGCGGCGAGCGCCTCGCGCAGCGCGTCCACGACGTCGGTGCGGGCCACCCCGACGAGCTCGACCCGGTGCTCGACCGCCTGCCGGGCCAGGGCGTCGACGTCGGCGCCGCCGGCGGCCAGCGCCACGACGCGGAAGCGCCCGGGCGCGGCCCGCACCACCTCCAGGGCCTGCGTGCCGATCGAGCCGGTGCTGCCGAGGAGGACGACCTCGCGGGGGTCGGCGGTGGTGCTCACCGGGCCATCATGACGCGCCGCGCCCGGCGGCCCGACACGGCGGCGGGCACGGCGGCGGGCACGGGGCGGACGCGCCGGGAGGACGCCGGGTGGGACGCGGCGGCCGGCGGCGGTGCAGGATGAGGCGAGCACCACCGCCTCCTGGAGGGACACCCCCGTCATGTCCGCGACCGCACGCCGCGCTCCCCGCCGGGCGTCCCGCCGAAGCGCCGCGGGCGCGGTGGGCGCCTTCGCCCTGACCTCCGCGACCGCCCTCGCCGTGGTCGCCGCCCCCGGCTCCGCCGCCGTCCCCGTCCAGACCGGCGAGCGCGGCGTCGCGCTGCTGTCGAGCGTGGACGAGGCCGCCCAGCAGGCCGCGCTGGACTACTGGACGCCCGAGCGCATGGCCGCGGCGCGGCCGGCGGGGCAGTCGGTGGAGGGCGGTCCCGCAGCGGCCGGCGCAGCCGCGGACGGCTCGGCGGACGGCGCGGCGCCCGCCGCGGCGGACGGCTCGGCGGGTGCCCCGCAGGCGGGCGGGCGCTCCACCCTCGCGGTCGGCGACGCCCCCCGGGTGGGGCGCGACCCGCGCTCGACGGCCTCGGTCGTCGACGGCGGTGCGGTGAGCCGCAGCACGACGTGGACCGCCGGCGGACCCGTCACGGCCAAGGTGGGGCGGCTGTACTTCACCCAGGCCGGGGTCCCCTACGAGTGCTCGGCCAGCAGCGTGGACTCCCCCAACGAGAGCGTCGTCATCACGGCCGGGCACTGCGTGACCGAGAGGGGCGTCAGCTCGACCAACGTCGTGTTCGTCCCCGGCCTGAACGGCACGGCGGAGCCGTTCGGCCGCTGGTCGGCGACCCGGCTGTTCACCACCCGCCAGTGGATGGAGGGCGACCAGAAGACCGCCGCGGCGCTCAACCACGACGTCGGCTTCGCGGTCGTGGCCAAGCGCGGGCAGACCACGCTGGCCGACGCGGTGGGCACCTTCGGCCTGGCCTTCGACAGCCCGCTGGACCGCGTGACGGTCTTCGGCTACCCCGGCCGCGGCACCGGCAGCGACGGCAGCACTCTCAAGTACTGCGCCGGGTGGCGCTTCACCGACGCCACCTCCAACCCCGACGCGACCACCGACCAGGCCACCCTGTGCGACATGGCCGGCGGTTCCAGCGGCGGGCCGTGGCTGTCCGGCTTCGACCCCGCCAACGGCACGGGCACGGTCACCTCGGTGGTCAGCTTCAGCTACAACGACGCTCCCGAGGTCCTGTACGGCCCGCGCCTGGGCGCGGTGGAGCGGGCCGTCTACGCGGAGGCGTCCGCCGTCGCCGTGGGCTGAGCCGGGGCGCGGGAGCCGCGGCGGGGCGGGCGCGCACCGGCGCGCCCGCC
>NZ_JBJLSF010000136.1:0-8053 GCF_050871885.1 Kineococcus aridisoli
TGACCTCCCCTCCAGCGGGTCAGCTCCCGCGCACCCGCCGCGGCCGGGCGGCCCGCCCCGGGCGGGGCCGCCCGCGCCGCTCTCAGCCGCGCGGAGCCACCGGCGGCACGGGGGAGACGCTGCCGGTGCTCGTCAGGTGCGCCAGCAGCGTCTCGCTGATCTCGCGCAGCTGCTCCTGCTGCTGCCGGCTGAGCTGGTCGAACAGCGTCGAGCGCACCGTCTCCACGTGGGAGGGGGCCGCCTCCCGCAGCGCCTCGAAGCCGGCGTCGGTGAGGACGGCCACGAAGCCGCGCCCGTCGGTGGCGCAGGCGTCGCGGCGGATCCAGCCCCGCTCCTCCATGCGCGCCACGGCGTGCGAGACGCGGCTGCGCGAGGACAGCGAGGAGTCGGCGAGCTCGCTCATGCGCAGCGAGCGCTCGGGGGCCTCCGACAGGCGCACGAGCATCTCGTAGTAGGTGAAGACCACGTCGGAGTCGTGCTGCAGCTGCCGGCTCACGCGGTCCATCAGCAGCTGGGTCGCCGACAGGAAGGCCCGCCAGGTGCGCTGCTCCTCGTCGTCGAGCCAGCGCACCTGCGCCTGCCCCGACTGCTCGCCCTCCTGCGGCTGCTCCCCCTGCTCCCCGTCCGGCGGCGCCGGGGCGTCCGCGGTCTCCACAAGTGCGCTGGATGGAACCATGGGACAAGCTTATGCCCTGCATTCAACTACCTGCGTCCGCCGAACGGTGGACGCCCGGACCCGTCGTCCGAGCGCTCGTGTCGGAGGGGGCGCCTAGGGTTGGGCGCGTGGCTCCTCGCTCTCCCTCCCCGGGTTCCCGCACGACCGGCTCCACCTCCCGCACGCCCGCGCGCACGTCCTCGCGCACGGCGGCCAGCGCCGCCGCCCGGGCGGTGAGCACCGCCCGGGTCGCCTCCGACCGCCTCGTCGTGCGGGGGGCGCGCGAGCACAACCTCAAGGACGTCTCGGTCGACCTGCCCCGCGACAGCCTCGTCGTCTTCACGGGCCTGTCGGGGTCGGGCAAGTCCTCGCTCGCCTTCGACACGATCTTCGCCGAGGGGCAGCGCCGCTACGTCGAGTCGCTGTCGGCCTACGCCCGCCAGTTCCTGGGTCAGATGGACAAGCCCGACGTCGACTTCATCGAGGGGCTCTCGCCCGCGGTCTCCATCGACCAGAAGTCGACCTCGCGCAACCCCCGCTCCACGGTCGGCACCATCACCGAGGTCTACGACTACCTGCGCCTGCTCTACGCGCGCGCCGGCCGCCCGCACTGCCCGGTCTGCGGGGAGCCGGTCGGGCGGCAGACCCCGCAGCAGATCGTCGACCAGCTGCTCGAGCTGCCCGAGGGCACCCGCTTCCAGGTGCTCGCACCCGTCGTGCGCGAGCGCAAGGGCGAGTACGCCGAGCTCTTCCGCGAGCTGCAGTCCAAGGGGTTCGCCCGCGCCCGGGTCGACGGCGAGGTCGTCCCGCTGGAGAACCCCCCGACGCTGCAGAAGAAGCTCAAGCACACCATCGAGGTCGTCGTCGACCGGCTCGTGGCCAAGGACGGCGTCAAGCGCCGCCTCACCGACTCCGTCGAGACGGCCCTCGTGCTCTCCTCCGGGCTGCTGGTGGCCGACCTCGTCGACGTCGAGGGCCCCGAGGGCGAGCGCCGCTTCTCCGAGAAGATGGCCTGCCCCAACGAGCACCCCCTCGACATCGACGAGGTCGAGCCGCGCACCTTCTCCTTCAACTCCCCCTTCGGCGCCTGCCCCGAGTGCACCGGCCTGGGCACCCAGCTGGAGGTGGACCCCGAGCTCGTCGTCCCCGACGAGGACCTCTCGCTGGCCGAGGGTGCCATCGCCCCGTGGGCCTCGGGCTCCTCCGACTACTTCCAGCGGCTCATCACCGCGCTGGCCGAGGACCTGAAGTTCTCCGTGGACGTGCCCTGGCGGGCGCTGCCCAAGCGGGCCCGCGACGCGCTGCTGCACGGCAAGGACCACGAGGTCCACGTGCGCTACCGCAACCGCTGGGGCCGCGAGCGCTCCTACTCCACCGGCTTCGAGGGCGTCATCCCCTTCGTGAAGCGCCGCCACGAGGAGACGGAGTCCGACCTCAGCAAGGAGCGCTACGAGGGCTACATGCGCGAGACGCCGTGCCCGGTCTGCCAGGGGCAGCGGCTGAAGCCCTCCGCGCTGGCCGTCAAGGTCGGCGGGCTGTCGATCTCGCAGCTGTGCGCGCTGCCCATCGACGAGTGCTCCACCTTCCTCGACGCCCTGCAGCTGAGCGGGCGGGAGAAGAAGATCGCCGCGCAGGTGCTCAAGGAGATCCAGGCCCGCCTGGGCTTCCTGCTCGACGTCGGCCTGGACTACCTCTCGCTGGCGCGGCCGGCGGGCACCCTGTCCGGCGGCGAGGCGCAGCGGATCCGGCTGGCCACCCAGATCGGCTCCGGCCTGGTCGGCGTCCTCTACGTCCTGGACGAGCCCAGCATCGGCCTGCACCAGCGCGACAACCGCCGGCTCATCGACACCCTGACGCGGCTGCGCGACCTGGGCAACACCCTCATCGTCGTCGAGCACGACGAGGACACCGTCCGCGTCGCGGACTGGATCGTCGACTTCGGCCCCGGCGCCGGCGAGCGCGGTGGCGAGGTCGTGCACTCCGGCGACCTCGAGGGGCTGCTGGCCAACCCGAAGTCGCTCACGGGGCAGTACCTCTCCGGTGCGCGCGCGATCGAGGTGCCCGAGCAGCGCCGTCCGGTCGACCCGGCCCGGCAGCTGCGGGTCACCGGCGCCCGCGAGCACAACCTCAGGGACGTCACCGTCGAGTTCCCCCTCGGCGCGCTCGTCGCCGTCACCGGGGTGTCCGGGTCCGGCAAGTCCACCCTGGTCAACGACATCCTCTACACGGTGCTGGCCAACAAGCTCAACGGCGCCCGCCGGGTGCCCGGCCGGCACAAGGCCGTGGAGGGCCTGGAGCACCTCGACAAGGTGGTGCACGTCGACCAGAGCCCCATCGGGCGCACCCCGCGCAGCAACCCGGCCACCTACACGGGGGTCTTCGACCACATCCGCAAGCTGTTCGCCTCCGCCCCGGAGTCCAAGCTGCGCGGCTACCAGCCGGGCCGGTTCTCCTTCAACGTCAAGGGCGGCCGCTGCGAGGCGTGCTCGGGCGACGGCACCCTGAAGATCGAGATGAACTTCCTGCCGGACGTCTACGTCCCGTGCGAGGTGTGCCACGGCGCCCGCTACAACCGCGAGACGCTCGAGGTGCACTTCAAGGGCAAGACCATCGCCGAGGTCCTCGACATGCCGATCGAGGAGGCCGCGGAGTTCTTCGCCGCCGTCCCGGCGATCGCGCGGTACATGAGCACCCTCACCGAGGTCGGGCTGGGCTACGTGCGCCTAGGCCAGCCCGCGACCACCCTGTCCGGGGGCGAGGCGCAGCGCGTGAAGCTCGCCTCCGAGCTGCAGCGCCGCTCCAACGGCCGCACGATCTACGTCCTCGACGAGCCCACCACGGGCCTGCACTTCGAGGACATCCGCAAGCTGCTCGGCGTCGTGCAGGGGCTGGTCGACAAGGGCAACAGCGTCCTGGTCATCGAGCACAACCTCGACGTCATCAAGTGCGCCGACTGGCTGGTGGACATGGGTCCCGAGGGCGGCAACGGCGGCGGCACCGTGGTGGCGCAGGGCACGCCCGAGCAGGTCGCCGCCCACCCGGACAGCTACACCGGGCGCTTCCTCGCGGAGGTCCTCACCCCCGCGAGCGCGACCGGCCGGCGCCGTCGCGCCCGCGCCAGCTGACCTCGCCGGTCCGCGCGCGGAGCTCCTCGGCGCCGCGCGCGGACCGCTCTCGACTCGTCCGCAGATCGCTCGGAGTCGTTGCGGCGCAACGGCTGGTCACCTCTTCCCCCAGGTGAGGTTCGACGCACCGTGGGCGGTGGAGGACTCCTCGTGGTTCTCCGCCCTCCATCCGGGAAAAACCTCCGGGAGGCCCTCCGCCCGCTGACACACTGCTGCGCGATCACCCCCGCCCGACCCGGTGCGGAGGTGCGGTCGAGGCGGGGGGACGCATGAGCGAGGTCACGACGGGGGTCCGCACGGGGGGCGGCGCGGCGGCCGGCGAGGTGGTCGGCGCGCAGGCGCAGACCACGCTCGGCACGGTGCCGCGGCCGCGGTCGGCCGCGGCCGCCCGCGCGCTGGAGGCGGCGCGCCGCGGGGTCCGCTGGCTGCAGGGGTCGGGGATCCAGAGCCCCTCCGGCGGCTACCACTCGTGGTTCGACCGCACCACCCGCGTCCACCCGTTCGAGTACTCCGAGGTCACCGGCTACCAGGTGACGCTGGCCGCCTGGCTGGCCGCGCGCGGCGACCTCGCGGTGCGCGAGGTGGCGCTGGGCGACGCCGAGCGCGCGGTGCAGTGGCTGACCACCGCCGTGCAGCCGGTCCCCGGCGCCTTCCGCTGCCTGGAGGCCTCCGCCGCCGTCGGCCGCTTCGCCGCCAAGGCCGACCGCCTCTACACCTTCGACGCCGGGATCATCCTGCAGGGCCTGGTGGCCCACCACGCGGCCACCGGCAGCCCGACGGCGGCCCGCGCCGCCCTCGACACCGGCGAGTGGCTGCTGCGCCACGTCGACGCCGCCGGCGTCGTGCAGCCGTGGCCGGCGACCGCCGAGGCCGGCCGCTGGCAGGACGCGCCAGGCGACTGGTCCACCCGCCCCGGCGTGCACCACGCCAAGATCGGCATCGGCCTGGCCGCCCTCGGCGAGCTGACCGGCGAGCAGCGCTTCACCCGCGCCGCCGTGGCCGTCTGCGAGGACGCCCTGCGCCGGCAGCTGCCCTCGGGCCGCTTCGTCACCAACCCCGGCGCCGGCACCACGAACGTCCACCCGCACAGCTACGCGGCGGAGGCGCTGTGGGCCGTGGGCACCGCCACCGGCCGCGCCGACCTGCTGGACGCCTCCGAGCGCGCGACGCTGTGGGCGCTGGCCGCCACCGACCGCGACGGACTGCCCCCGCGCCGCTACGGCGTCGACGCCTCCGGTGCCGTGCAGGTCGTGCGCCACCCGCGCGTCGACGGCGTGGCCCAGGTCCTGCGCCTGGCCGCCCTGCACTCCGCGCACGGCACCTCCGCCGCCCAGCGCCTGGTCGCGGCGCTGCTGGCGCACCAGGTCAGCGCTCCCGACGAGCCGCGGGCCGACGGCGGGTTCGCCTTCGGCGCCGGCACCGACGGGACGCCGCTGCCGCACGCCAACGTCTGGGTGACCGCCTTCGCCGTCCAGGCCCTCGTGCTCGCGGCCGGGGACCGGCGCGGTGCCGCGGTCCTCGACTGGCGACACCTCGTCTGAGCGGCGGTCGGTCCGAACGTGGCTCGCGTCCTGCTCCTCATGACCCGCCCGCTCGCGGGCGCCGGTGGTCGCGGCACCGTGCTGCGCACCATCGTCGACTCCCTGGCCGACGCCGGTCACGACGTCGTGTGCGCCGTCGTGGGCGGACCCGCCCGGCCGGTGCCCGTCGACCGGGCGGTGGCCACCCACCGCCTGCCCGACGTGAGCTGGTGGGAGGTCGCCGGCGGCCGCGCCGCCCGTCGCCGCGGCCTGCGCTCGTGCAACGAGCGCCTCTACTACTCCGCGCGCACGGCCGCGGCCGTGCGCCGCATCGCCGACGCGGAGGACGTCGACGCCGTCGTCGCCGACGGGGTGCGCCTGTCCGCCCTCGCCGAGGACTGCGGGCGTCCCTGGTTCGTCGACCTCGACGACCTGCTCTCGGAGCGCTACGAGCTGTGGCGGCGGCGGCGGATGGACCTGCACCAGCTGCTCGGGCACCGCCGGCCCCGCTCGCGGGCGGCCGCGGCGCTGCTGCGCCGGGTGCCGGTCGGGCGGCTGCTCGCGCTCGAGGCGCGGCGGCTGCGCCGGCGCGAGGACGAGGTCGCCCGCCGCGCGCACGGCACCTCGCTGGTCTCGCCGGTGGAGGCGGCCCGGCTGGCCGAGCGCGCCGGTGCACCGGTGCGCTCGCTGCCCATGGCCGTGAGCGCGCGGGTGCAGCGGCGCTGGAGCCCCGGCGCCCCGCTGGACCGCCGCCTGGCCTTCCCGGGCAGCCTCACCGCCTTCGCCAACGAGGAGGCCGTGCGCTGGTGGATCGACGAGCTCGAACCGGCACTGCGCGCCGCCGGGCTGCACGGCTGGCAGCTGCACGTCTTCGGCGAGGTCCCGCAGGCAGTGCGCGCCCGCGTGGCGGCGCCCTCGGTGGTGCTGCGCGGCGCCTTCGAGCGCGAGCGGCTGCACGCCGAGCTCGTGCAGCACTCCTTCCTGCTGGCACCCCAGCGCGAGGCGCTGGGGCTGACCGTCAAGGTCGTCGAGGCGGCCGTGCTCGGCCTGGTGCCGGTGACGACGCCGCAGGGCGCCAGCGGCATGGACGTCGCCCACGGCGAGCAGCTGCTGCTGTTCTCCGACGGGCCGGAGCTGGCCCGCGTGCTGAGCACGGTCGAGCGGTGGGCGGACGAGGGCGGTGCGCCGACCGCGGCCCTGGCCGGGCGGGCCGCCGCCTGGGCGCGCGCCGGCTTCGCACCGCAGGAGCTGACCCGGCGCTGGGCCGAGGTCGTGGAGGAGCTCGTGGGGCGGGGCGCCGGGCACCCCGACCTCGCGGAGGGGGGCGTGCGGTGAGCGCGACGGTCGTGGAGGCCAGGTCCGGGCGCGGCGGCGAGGACCGCCCCGTCGTCGTCATCGGTGCGGGGCCGGCGGGACTGGCCGCGGCCGAGCACCTGCTCGACGCCGGTGTCCGCGTCGTCGTGCTCGACGGCGCACCGCAGGTCGGCGGCCTCTCCCGCTCGGTGCAGCTGTGGGGGGAGCCCTACGACCTCGGCCCGCACAGCTTCTACTCCAGCTCGCACCCGGAGTCGGTGCGCCGCTGGCTCGACCTCGCCGGCGCCGCCGGCGGCCTGGAGCGCACCGTCGCCCGCCGCGGCGCCGTCTGGCGCGGACGGGCCGTCGCCTTCCCGCCCGGCCCCCGCGACGTCCTGCGCGCCGTCGGCCCCGCCGGGGCGCTGGCGCTGGCCGCCTCGCGGAGCGCCGCCCGCCTTCCCGCGCGGCGCGCGGACGCGCCCCCGCGCACCGCCCACGACGCGCTCGTCGCCCGGCACGGCCGCGCCGTCGTCGAGGAGCTGTTCGTCCCCTACTGCCGCAAGTACCTCGGGGTCGGCCCGCAGCAGCTGTCGGCCGCCTTCGCCGACAAGCTGCTGGGCACCCGCGCCGGTTTCAGCGGCCCCGTGGAGCTGCTGACCCCCGCCCGCGGCACCGGAGCGGTCTGGGAGGAGCTCGCGCGCCGGCTGCGCGAGCGCGGCGCCCGCATCCTGCTGGGCACCACCGTCACCGGGCTGGACACCGAGGACGGGCGCATCAGCGCCGTCACCGCCCGCGACGCCGGCGGGGAGTCCACCCTGCCGGTGCGGGCCGTGGTCTCCAGCGTCCCGCCGCCGCTGCTGCTGCGCTGGCTGCCGGGCGCGGCCACCTCCCGCACCGCGCCGGCCCCCGGGGCGGGCGGGCCGGCGCTGCGCAGCCGCGACACCTACCTGGTGCACCTGCTGGTGGAGGGCGAGGTCGGCCAGCAGGCCCACTACGTCACCGCCTACGACGAGTCGCTGCGCGTGGGCCGGCTCACCAACACCCGCGCCTGGCGCCCGCAGCGGTTCGCCGGTGCCCCGCGCACCGTGCTGTGCGCGGAGTTCTGGAGCTCCGGCGAGGACGACCTCGCCGCCCGCTCCGACTCCGAGCTGGCGCAGCTGGCCGTCGCCGAGCTGCCCGCCTTCGGCGTCGACCGCGGGGTGCGCGTCGTCGACTGCGACGTCCTGCGGCTGCCGCGCAGCGTGCCCGTCCTGTCGCTGGGCCACGAGGCCGTCCTGGCCGGCGTCGACGAGCGGCTCGACGCCTACCCCAACCTCGTGCGCGTCGGCCGCCACGGCCGCCACGACTGGGACGGGCAGGAGGACTCCCTGCTCACCGGCCGCAGCATCGGCGCGCACGTGCTCGCGCTGCCCGCCTGAGGGGACGACGACGCCCCGCGCCCGCGGTGAGGACCGCGGGCG
>NZ_JBJLSF010000137.1:0-7876 GCF_050871885.1 Kineococcus aridisoli
GGAAGCGCTCGGCCCTCTCGTGCACGACGCGGACCCCGCCCAGGCCGAGGGCGGTGGCGTTCGCCCGCGCCGTCGCGGCCGCCGCCCGGGCCGCCGCGCCCACCCCCACCACCACCCCCCCCCCGCGCGCCCCCCCCCCCCCCCCCGCCGCCCGCGGCGCCCCCCCACGGCAGGGGGCGGGGGAGGGGCGGGCGCGCGGTGGTCCGGCGGGGGGTGCGGACTCTGGCAGGATCCGCACCGGCCTCGACGTCGCGGCCGACCCTCGTCCGACCTGCTCGACCACGCCCGAGGTGCTCGATGGCCACCCACGCCCAGCCCACCCGCCGACCATCGGCGGTCGACCGCTACTTCCAGATCAGCGAGCGCGGCTCCACCGTCGCCCGGGAGGTCCGCGGCGGCCTCGCGACCTTCTTCACGATGGCCTACATCGTGGTGCTCAACCCGCTGATCATCGGCACCCAGCCCGACAGCACCGGTTCCTTCCTCGGCGGCGGCAGCGCTCCCGACCTCGCGGCCGTCGCGGCCGCGACCGCGCTCACCGCCGGGGTCGTGACGATCCTCATGGGAGCGGTGGCCAACTACCCGCTGGCGCTGGCCAGCGGGCTGGGCCTGAACGCCTTCGTCGCCTTCGGCATCGCGGGGCTGCCCCGCATGACGTGGGCCGACGCGATGGGGCTGGTCGTCCTCGAGGGGCTGATCATCCTCGTGCTCGTGCTCACCGGCTTCCGCGAGGCCGTCTTCCACGCGGTCCCCGCGCAGCTGAAGACGGCCATCAGCGTCGGCATCGGCCTGTTCATCACCATCGTCGGCCTGGTCGACGCGGGCTTCGTGCGCTCCGGCAGCGGCACCCCGCTGGAGCTGGGCATCGGCGGCTTCCTGGCCGGCTGGCCCACGCTCGTCTTCGTCGTGGGGCTGCTGCTGATCGTCGTGCTCATGGCGCGCGGGGTGCGCGGCGCCATCCTCGGCGGCATCGTGGCGGCCACCGCGCTCGCCGTCGTCGTCGAGGCCGTCGCCCACCTCGGCCCGCGCACCGGCGCCGACGGCGAGGTGCGCGACCCGGCCGCCTGGGGCCTGAACGTCCCGGCCCTGCCGGACTCCTGGGTCGCCACCCCCGACTTCTCGCTGCTGGGGCGGTTCGACCTGCTCGGCTCGTTCGAGCGCATCGGCGCCGTCAGCGTCCTGCTGCTCGTCTTCACGCTCCTGCTCGCCGACTTCTTCGACACGATGGGGACGATGGTCGCCATCGGCAAGGAGGGCGACCTGCTGGACGCCGAGGGCAACCCGCCGCGGATGCGGCGCATCCTGGTCGTCGACTCGCTCGCGGCGGCCGCCGGCGGTGCGGCCGGGGTCTCCAGCAACACCAGCTACATCGAGTCCGCGACCGGTGTCGGCGAGGGTGCCCGCACGGGCCTGGCCAGCGTCGTCACGGGCGTCGCGTTCCTGCTGACGACCTTCCTGGCCCCCGTCGTCGCGATCGTGCCCTACGAGGCGGCCACCCCCGCGCTGGTCGTCGTGGGCTTCCTCATGATGACCCAGGTCAAGGGCATCGACTGGGACGACCTGGAGATCGCGCTGCCGGCGTTCCTGACGATCGTGCTCATGCCGTTCACCTACTCGATCAGCGCGGGCATCGGCGCCGGCTTCATCGCCTTCGTCGTCCTCAAGGTCGCCCGCGGCAAGGCCCGCCAGGTGCACCCGCTGCTGTGGGTGGTCGCGGCGCTGTTCGTCCTCTACTTCGCCATCGACCCGGTGAAGGACCTGCTGGGCGCGAGCTGAGCGCACCGGCCCCCACCGCCCCGCCGGTCTGCCGGTGGCGGGGCGGTGGGGGTACGGTGGTGCCGTGGCCCGTCTGGAGAACCTCCTCCTTCGTCGCCGCGGCGGGGCCAGCTAGGCCGGTCTCCCCGTCGCGGGACCTCGTCGTGCGCGCCGGCCGCCACCGCAGCCCCGCCCCGTGAGGAGAAGACCGTGCGCAACACCCAGACGCCGTCCCCGATGCCCTTCCACAGGTACCGGCCCTTCCACGAGCAGATCACCGTCGACCTGCCCGACCGCACCTGGCCCACCAAGCGCATCACGCAGGCACCGCGCTGGTGCGCGGTGGACCTGCGCGACGGCAACCAGGCCCTCATCGACCCGATGAACTCCGAGCGCAAGCTGCGCATGTTCAAGCTGCTCGTCGAGATGGGCTTCAAGGACGTCGAGGTGGGCTTCCCCTCGGCCAGCCAAACCGACTTCGACTTCGTGCGCACGCTCATCGAGCAGAACCTCATCCCCGACGACGTCCGCATCCAGGTGCTGACGCAGGCGCGCGAGCACCTCATCGAGCGCACCTACGAGTCCCTGCGCGGTGCCAAGCAGGCGATCGTCCACCTCTACAACTCCACCTCCGTGCTGCAGCGGCGCGTGGTGTTCGGCATGGACGAGGACGGCATCGTCGACCTGGCGCTGCAGGGCGCGCGGCTGTGCCGCAAGTTCGAGGAGACGATCCCCGGCACGACCGTCTACTACGAGTACTCCCCGGAGAGCTACACCGGCACCGAGCTGGAGTTCGCCGCCCGCATCTGCAACGAGGTGCTGGAGGTCTTCCAGCCGACGCCGGAGCGCAAGGTCATCGTGAACCTGCCCGCCACGGTGGAGATGACCACGCCCAACGTCTACGCCGACTCCATCGAGTGGATGTCGCGGCACCTGCACCACCGCGAGGACGTGATCCTCTCGCTGCACCCGCACAACGACCGGGGCACCGGCGTCGCGGCCGCTGAGCTGGGCTACCTGGCCGGGGCCGACCGCATCGAGGGCTGCCTGTTCGGCAACGGCGAGCGCACCGGCAACGTCGACCTCGTCACCCTGGGCATGAACCTGTTCAGCCAGGGCATCGACCCCCAGATCGACTTCTCCGACATCGACCACGTACGCCGCACCGTCGAGCACTGCAACCAGCTGCCCGTCGGCGAGCGCGTCCCCTACGGCGGCGACCTCGTCTTCACGGCCTTCTCCGGCTCCCACCAGGACGCCATCAAGAAGGGCCTGGAGGCGATGGAGCGCGAGGCGGCCGCCGCCGGCAGGAGCGTGGACGAGATGGAGTGGGCGGTGCCGTACCTGCCCATCGACCCCAAGGACGTCGGGCGCAGCTACGAGGCCGTCATCCGGGTCAACTCCCAGTCCGGCAAGGGCGGGGTGGCCTACCTGCTCAAGGCCGAGCACCAGCTGGACCTGCCGCGCCGGCTGCAGATCGAGTTCAGCCGGGTGGTGCAGGAGCGCACCGACGCGCAGGGCGGGGAGGTGTCGGCGTCGCAGATCTTCGGGATCTTCTCCGACGAGTACCTGCCCTCGCCCAGCGGCACCCCCGACTGGGGCCGCTACGCCCTGCGCGCCACCCGCTCGGTGAGCGAGGTCGAGGCCGCCGACTCCCTGGAGGTCGACCTCTTCGACGCCGCCGACGCCGGGCACGAGCTGAAGACGGTCGCGGGCACGGGCAACGGCCCCATCGCGGCCTTCTGCGCGGCCATGGCCACCCCGGAGGCCGGCGGCGTGGACGTGCGCGTCCTCGACTACGCCGAGCACGCGCTGTCCGCCGGCGGGGACGCCATGGCCGCCGCGTACGTCGAGTGCGCCGTCGGCGACCGGGTGCTGTGGGGCGTGGGCATCGACCACAACATCACCACGGCCTCGCTGAAGGCGATCGTCTCGGCCGTCAACCGCGCCCTGCGCTGACTGCCGCAGGCTCCTGCGCCGGGTGCCCGCGCCCGGCGCAGGGGCCGCGGGGAGGTTGAACGTGCACCCAGCAGGGGTTCGAGGTTCCATCCCGCCACGGCTTAGTTAGGATCAGTCACCGCCCGTGATCGCGGGTGGGCACTGATCGGAGGACGCGGTGGGGGCCGAGGTCGAAGCCGTCAGCCCGTTCGGACCGCTGGACCTGCTCGCCGAGTGGGCCCACCGGCTCTACCTCGACGGGTTCGGCGAGCGGGCCGTGCAGGCCAGCCGCGAGGCCCTGGCGCTGTGCGAGGCCGCCGGGGACGAGCGCACCGCCCGCTACCTGCAGTTCATCTGCGGCGTGGCGCTGCACCAGCTGGGCCGTGCCGCCGAGGCCAGCGAGGAGGCCGGGCACCTGCTGCGCCGCCTGGGTGCGGACGCCGACCCGGTCTGGCGCGCCAAGGCGCTGGCCCTGCTCGCGGAGTCGCGCGTCGACCTGGGCATGACGGCCCTGGCGATGGACCACCTCGCCGAGGGGCAGCTCATCGTCACCGCCCAGCCCATCCGCACCTACGACCACCTGTCGGCCACGATGTCGGTGGCGCTGGCCCTCAACGCGCTCGCGCTCTTCGAGCCCGCCGACGAGCTCATGGTCCAGATGCTCGCGCTGAGCTTCCCGCCCGCCCGGGTCCGCCTCAACGTGGTGCAGGAGGCCGCCGTCCTGCAGGTCTCCTGGGCGGCCATGCTGGAGGTCGCCGGCCGCGGCGAGGAGGCCTGGCCGCACTACGGCGCGGCCCTGTCGCGGGTGGCGCGGATGCGCGCCCTGGCCCGCGAGGCCGACTACCCCGAGATGCTCGCCCGCGCCGAGGCGATCGAGGGCTTCGTGCTGCAGCGCACCGGGGAGGCCGCCCTCGGCGAGGCGCGGCTGCGGCCGGCGGTCGCGGCCTTCCGGCTGCGCGAGGAGCTCGCCGAGACCCAGATCGCCCGCATCGCCCTGGCCACCGCCGCCTCCGCGGCCGGGGACCGCGGCGGCGCGGCCGAGCTGCTCACCGCCGTCCAGCGCGTGTCCAACGCCACCCAGCTCGACGTGTGGGGGCTGGTGGCGCTCGACGCGCGCGCCCGCACGGCCGTCGCCCACGACGGCCGCAGCGACGCCGTCGACGCGCTCGAGCGCCTCGCGCAGGTGTCGCTGGCCCGGTTGTGGGAGGACCGCGAGAGCCGCTTCGAGGCGCTGCAGGACCGCGTCCGGCAGCGGGAGATGGCCGAGCAGCACGAGCGCATCGGCCGCGCCGCCCTCGTCGACCCCATGACCGGCCTGGGCAACCGCCGGCGCCTGCAGCAGGTGCTGGAGCGCCCCGACCAGCGCTTCGGCGCCGTCCTGCTCGACGTCGACAGCTTCCGCGCCGTCAACGAGGAGCACGGCCACGAGGTCGGCGACGCCGTCCTGCGGCGCGTGTCCGACCTGCTGCGCCGCGAGGTCCCCGCCGACGCGGTACTCGTGCGCTACGGCGGCGACGAGTTCGTCGTGCTGCTGCCCGCGGACGCGGGAGCCGGCGCGGGATCCGGCGCCGCGCCGCTGGGCGCGGTGACGGCCGCCTCGACGCGGGCGCTGGCCCAGCGGCTGCTGGAGCTGGTGCGCGAGGAGCCCTGGGCCGGGGTCGCCACCGGTCTGCAGGTGACGGCCTCGGTCGGCTGGGCCGGGCCCGCCGCGGCGGCGGAGGCGCTCGCGGCCGCCGACGCGGCCTGCGCCGCCGCCAAGCGCCGCGGTCGCGACCAGCTCGTCGCCGCCTGAACCCACCGCCCGGGCCGGGCGCGCGCCGGGCGGTCGTGTCGGAGCGCGGACCTACAGTGGCCTCGTGGCGTCGCGGGGGTCCAGCATCGGAGGGGCGAAGAGCTACCGCGACGAGGCGGTGGTGCTGCGCACCACCAAGCTCGGCGAGGCCGACCGCATCGTCACGCTGCTGACCCGCCACGGCGGGCGGGTGCGGGCGGTGGCCAAGGGCGTGCGCCGCACCTCCTCGCGCTTCGGGGCCCGGCTGGAGCCGTTCACCTGCATCGACGTCCAGCTGCACCGCGGCCGCCAGCTGGACACCGTCACCCAGGTGGAGGTCATCGCCCCCTACGGGCAGGCGCTGGCCGGCGACTACGGCCTCTACACCGTCGGGCACGCGCTGCTGGAGACCGCCGAGCGCTTCACCGAGGTCGAGGGCGAGAGCGCCACCCAGCAGTACCTGCTGCTGGTCGGGGCGCTGCGCGCGCTCGCCCGCCGCGAGCACGACGCCCCCCTCGTGCTCGACGCGTTCCTGCTGCGCTCGCTGGCCGTCGCCGGCTACGCGGCCAGCTTCGTCGACTGCGCCCGCTGCGGGGCCGGCGGCCCGCACCCGGCCTTCAACGTCGCCGCGGGCGGAGCGGTGTGCAGCTCCTGCCGCCCGCCCGGTTCGGCCGCCCCCGCCCCGGAGACCGTCCGGCTGCTCGCCGCGCTGCTGTCGGGGGACTGGGGCAGCGCCGAGGGCGCCGAGGAGCGCTGCCGCCGCGAGGGCAGCGGGCTGGTGGCGGCCTTCCTGCAGTGGCACCTCGAGCGCGGGATCCGCTCGCTGCGCCACGTGGAGCGCACCCCGCCCCGCACCGGACCGGACGCCGACCTCGGCGCGGAGCAGCCGGTGCCGTCCGCCGGCTGAGCCGCGCTCAGCCCAGGGGAGCGACCGAACCCTGCTCCAGCAACCGCCAGTCCTCGCCCGCGCCCTCCAGCAGCACCGTCGAGGCGTTGCCCAGCCGGGGCACCTGCACCCCGGCCAGCCCCTCCACGGCGGCCCGGATGAAGGTGCCGTGGCAGACGACGAGCAGGTGCTCGTCCGGGTGGCTCGCGCGCAGGCGCCGCACGGCACCGCCCGCGCGGGCCACCAGGTCCTCCCACGCCTCCATGCCGGGGCGCTCACCGGCCGGGTAGCGCTGCGCGATCTCGTCGCGGTCCAGGCCCTCGGCCTCGCCGAAGTCGCGCTCGACGAGGTCGTCGTCGGCGGGCAGCAGCGGGATCCCCAGCCGGTCGGCGAGCAGCTGCGCGGTCTCGCGCGCCCGTGCCAGCGGGGAGGGCACCGCGAGCGTCCAGCCGTCGTCGGCGATCGCGTCGGCGAGGGCGCGGGCCTGCCGGCGCCCGGTGTCGTTGAGGAGGACGTCGCTGCGGCCCTGCAGGCGGCCGTCGCGGTTCCAGTCGGTCTCGCCGTGGCGGACCAGGGCTGTGCGCGTCACGCCGCGATCCTGCCACCTGGCACCCTGGTGCGGTGCCAGGACCTGCTCGCCGAACGCTCCGCGGCCGCTCGGCCGCACCCGCGACCGCACCGGGGACCACGCCGGGGACCACGCCGAGGACGGTCGTCGCACCGCCGCCGCACCCCTCCGGTGCGCGCGCGCCGCAGCTGCCCCCGGAACTGGTCCCGGACCACGTCGCGATCGTCATGGACGGCAACGGCCGCTGGGCCAACCAGCGCGGCCTGCCGCGCAACGAGGGGCACAAGCGGGGGGAGGCGGCGCTGCTGGACGTCGTCGCCGGTGCCATCGAGGTGGGCGTGAAGCACGTGTCGGCGTACGCGTTCTCCACGGAGAACTGGAAGCGCAGCCCCGACGAGGTCCGCTTCCTCATGGGCTTCAACCGCGACGTGATCCGCCGCCGCCGCGACGAGATGCACGCCTGGGGGGTGCGCGTGCGCTGGGCCGGTCGCCGTCCGCGCCTGTGGCGCAGCGTCATCGCCGAGCTGGAGGCGGCCGAGGAGCTGACGAGGGACAACACCGTCTGCACGCTGACGATGTGCGTGAACTACGGCGGCCGGGCCGAGATCGCCGACGCCGCCCGGGCGCTGGCCCTCGACGTCGCGGCCGGGCGGGTGAACCCCGACAAGGTCGACGAACGCGTGCTCGCCCGCTACCTCGACGAGCCCGACATGCCCGACGTGGACCTGTTCTGGCGCTCCTCCGGCGAGCAGCGCACGTCCAACTTCCTGCTGTGGCAGTCCGCCTACGCCGAGATGGTGTTCTCGGACGTGCTGTGGCCGGACGTGGACCGGCGGTCGCTGTGGGCGGCGATCGAGACCTACGCCCGGCGCGACCGCCGCTACGGCGGGGCGCTCGACGCGCCCCGCCCGCTCGAGCCCCTGCAGCCCTGACCCGGGCGGGTGCGCTGCGGCGCAGC
>NZ_JBJLSF010000138.1:0-7846 GCF_050871885.1 Kineococcus aridisoli
CACCCTGCCCGCCGGAACCCCCGGCGGGCAGGGTGACGGTGACGCGGCGGCCGTCGACCTCCAGCACGATCGTGCGGCGCTCCCCCACCGGCGCGGGCGTGCCCGGCTCCTGCGGGTGGAGCGCGGCGCGGCCCGCCCACGCGGTCTCGATCCAGCGGGTGTGCACGGTGAACCCCCCGCCGTCCGCGGTGAAGGCCGGGTCGTCGACGACGGAGCGGTGGAAGGGCAGGACGGTGGGCACGCCCTCCACGGCGAACTCGGCGAGCGCCCGCCGCGCGCGGGCCAGCGCCTGCTCGCGGGTGGCGCCGGTGACGACGAGCTTGGCCAGCAGGGAGTCGAAACCGCCGCCCACGGTGCTGCCGCGCCGCACCCCGCTGTCGACGCGGACGCCCGGCCCGCCGGGCGCGTCCCAGCGGGTGATCGTGCCGGGGGCCGGGAGGAAGTCGCGGGCGGGGTCCTCGGCGTTGAGCCGGAACTCCACGGCGTGCGCGCGCGGTTCCGGATCCCGCTCGAACGGCAGCGGGTGCCCCTGCGCGATGCGGAACTGCTCGGCGACGAGGTCGACGCCGTAGGCCTCCTCGGTGACGGGGTGCTCGACCTGCAACCGGGTGTTCACCTCCAGGAACGTCGTCGTCCCGTCCTCGCCGACGAGGAACTCGACGGTCCCGGCACCGCGGTACCCGGCGGCCCGGCAGACCTCGCGCGCGGCGGTGGTGATGCGCTCGCGCTGGTCGTCGCCGAGGAAGGGCGCGGGCGCCTCCTCGACGAGCTTCTGGAACCGGCGCTGCAGCGAGCAGTCGCGGGTGCCGACGACGACGACGTTCCCGCGGTCGTCGGCGAGGACCTGCGCCTCCACGTGGCGGGGCCGGTCGAGCCAGCGCTCGACGAAGCACTCCCCGCGCCCGAAGGCGGCCACGGCCTCCCGGCTCGCGGAGGCGAACACCTCGGGCACCTCCTGCAGCGTGCGGGCCACCTTCAGCCCGCGCCCGCCGCCGCCGTGGGCGGCCTTCACCGCCACGGGCAGGCCGTGCTCGCGGGCGAAGGCGAGCACCTCCTCGACGCCGGAGACGGGTTCCGCGGTCCCCGGCACCAGGGGCGCGCCGACCTCGCGGGCCAGGCGGCGGGCGGAGACCTTGTCGCCCAGCAACCGGATCGCCTCCGGCGGCGGGCCCACCCACGTCAGGCCGGCGTCGAGGACGGCCTGGGCGAAGTCGGCGTTCTCGGACAGGAACCCGTACCCGGGGTGCACGGCGTCGGCGCCGGAGCGCCGGGCCACCTCCAGCAGCTTGGCCGCGTCGAGGTAGGTCTGCGCCGCGGTGGCGCCCCCAAGGGCGAACGCCTCGTCGGCGGCGGCCACGTGCGGGGAGTCCGCGTCCGGGTCGGCGTAGACGGCGACCCCGGCGATCCCGGCGTCGCGGGCGGCGCGCAGGACGCGCAGCGCGATCTCGCCGCGGTTGGCCACGAGCACCTTCCGGATGCGGGTGGTGCTCATCGCGGGTCCTCCTCGGGGTCGGTGGGCGGGAGCGGCAGCGGGGTGCGCAGCAGGGCGGACGGGTCCCCCCAGCCGTCGTGCTCCACCGGCCGGGGCGGCCGGGGACCGGGCGGTGGTGCGCTCGGGTGCAGCAGCGCGAGGGCTGCGACGACGGCGGCGAGCTCGGCGTCCGTGGGGTGCCCGCCGACCTCCCAGCCGCTCACAGCGGCACGTTCCCGTGCCGGCGGGCGGGCTGGTGCCCGCTCTTGCGGTGCAGCAGGCGCAGCGCGGCCGCGAGCCGTGCCCGGGTGCGGGCGGGGTCCACGACGGCGTCGACCTCCCGGTCGCGCACCGCCGCCTCCGGACCGGCCGCCCGCGCGGCCTCGTGCACCGCCCGCGCCCAGTCCTCCGCGGTGCCGGGCGCGGCGGCGGTGGCGGAGGCGGTGGCGGTGGCGGTGGCGGTGGCGACCTCGTCGCGGGCGGCGGTCAGCGCCCGCGGCCAGGCGAGGACGAGGTCGGCGCCGACGTGCCGGGAGCCCAGCACGAGGCGGGCGGGTCCGTGCGCCCGGCCGGTGACGACGGTCAGCAGCGGCACGGTCGCCTCCGCGTAGGCGTACAGGAGCTGGGCGAGGGCCGCGGTGGGCGCCCCGTCGTCGTCCTCGCCGGCCGGGAGCGCACCGGCCGTGTCGACGAGGGTGAGGACGGGCAGCCCGAACGCGTCGCACAGGCGCACGAACCGGGCGGCCTTGGCGGCGGCGTCGGCGTCGAGGACACCGCCGCGGACGGCCGGCTGCGGGGCGACGACACCGGTGCTCCACCCGTCGAGGTGGACCAGGGCGGTCACCAGCTGGGGCGCGTGGGCGGCGTGCAGCTCCAGCGGACCCGGGCCGTCGCCGCCGTCGTCGGCGAGCCGGGCGAGCACCTCGCGCACGTCGTAGGGGGCACCGGCCCGGGCGGGCAGCGCGTCGGCCAGGTCCGGGTCCTCCTCGGCGGGGTCGGGTGCGGGCTCGGGCAGCCGCGGCGCGCTCGCGCGGTTGTTGCTCGGCAGGTGGGCCAGCAGGTCGCGGACGAACTCCGCGGCACCGGCGGCGTCGTCGGCCACGTGCGCGAACCGGCCGGTGGTCCGCGCGTGCAGCTCGGCGCCGCCGAGCGCGCCGGCCTCGCGGTCCAGGCCCGTGACGACACGCGCCGCAGCGGGTTCGGCGAGCGCTGACCGTGCCGAGGGGACGGCGACGACGACGTCGGCCAGCGGCAGCAGCAGCGCCCGCGCGCCGTCGGCGGCCCCGAGCACGACGCTCACCTGGGGGACGACGCCGGACAGCGCGACGCCGGTGCGGGCGAGGTCGCCGAACGCGCGCGGGTCGGTGACCTCGCCGGCGTCGACGACGGTGACCAGGGGGCGGCCGGTGCCGGCGGCGAGGGCGCGCACCCGGGACTCCGCGTCGGCGCCGGCGGCGTCGCCCGGCCCGGCGGCGACGGCCAGGCAGACGTCGCGGCCGTCGACCTCGCCCGCACCGGCGGGCGAGGCGCCGTCGGCGAGCGGGACGGCGGTGCCCTCGTCGAACAGGGCCGCGGCGAAGGCGCGGGCGGCGGCCAGGCCGTCGCCCTCCCGCGGGTCCCCGGGGCTCGAGGGGTCCTGGGGGTCCTGGGCGTTCCGGGGGTCCTGGGGGTTCTCGTCGGTCACGGTGCGGGGACCTCCCGTGCTGCGGGGGCGGGGCGGAAGCGCAGGGACTGGCCCGGGCGGACCTGAGCGAGCAGGTCGACGTCGGCGTCGCGCACCACCCCGACGACGGGGTAGCCGCCGGTGACGGGGTGGTCGGGGCCGAAGAGGACGGGCTGCCCGCTGGGGGGCACCTGCAGGGAGCCGAGCGCGACGCCCTCGGAGGGCAGCTCGTCGTGCCGCGCCCGCTCCAGGCCGGGCTGACCGGCGGGGCGCTGCAGGCGCAGGCCGACGCGGTCGGAGGCGGGGGTCACCGTCCAGGTGCCGGTGAACAGGACGGCGGGCTCGGTGAACCAGTCGGCGCGCGGCCCGAGGACGACCCCCGCGGTCACGGTGCCCGTGGCGGGGCCGGGGACGGGCGCGGTGCGCAGCGCCGGGTGGCGCGCGGGCGGGGCCCCGACCGCCAGGCGGTCGCCGGGGACCAGGGGGGCGGGGCCCAGACCGGCGAGGGTGTCGCGGCTGCGCGAGCCGAGGACGGGTTCGGCGTCGACACCGCCGCGGACGGCCACGTAGGCGCGCAGGCCGGCGGTCGCCGGGTCGAGCCGCAGCACCTGCCCGGCACCCACCACCAGGACGCTGCTGTGCGGGGCGGGAGCGCCGTCGACGCTGACGGGGGTCGGGGCGCCGGTGACGGCGAGGACGACGGGCTCGGCGGCGCGGACCTCCAGGCCGCCGAGGAGGACCTCCAGCGCGGCGTGCCCCTCCGGGTTGCCGACGAGGCGGTTGGCCAGCGCGAGCGCGCCCCGGTCGGCGGCGCCGGCGACGCCCACGCCGTAGCGGAACAGCCCGCGCCGGCCGCGGTCCTGCACGGTGGTCAGCGGTCCGGTCGCGAGGACCTCCAGGCCGTTCACCGCTCGCCCTCGCGCACGAAGCGCACGACGGTGCCGGGGCGCAGCAGCGCGGGCGGGTCGGCGGCCGGGTCCCACAGCGTCGCCGCCGTGGTGCCGATGACCTGCCAGCCACCCGGGGAGCGGCGCGGGTAGACCGCGCTGAAGCCGTCCGCCAGCGCCACCGCACCGGCGGGGACGGCGGTGCGCGACTGCGCGCGGCGCGGGACGGTCAGGCGGCCGTCGGGGCTGCGCAGGTAGCCGAAGCCGGGGGCGAAGCCCACGAAGGAGCACTCCCAGGTGGTGCCGGTGTGCCGGGCCACCACCTCCTCGGGCGTGGTGCCGAGCAGGTCGGCGACGTCGGCGAGGTCCTCGCCGTCGTAGCGCACGGCCACGGTGACGACCTCGTCGGCCGCCCGGGGGACGCCCGGGGAGCCGGGGGCCGCGGGGGGTGCGGCCCAGCGCCGCAGCAGCTCGCGGCCCACGGAGACCGCGTCCGCGCCGGGCAGCAGGGTGACGAGCACGGTCCGGGCGGCGGGCAGCACGTCCTCGACGCCCTCGGGGGCCTCGTCGGCCAGGGCGCGGGCGAACTGCGGCACGCGCAGGCCGCCCGCCTCCCCGGCGGGTTCCAGCAGCCAGGCGCGGTCACCGGCGGGCAGCAGGCGGGCGGCGCCCACGTCGGCGCTCACGTCGGCGACCCCAGCTGGTGCGCGCTGTCGGGGACGTCGGTGACGAGCATGTGCCCGGGGGCGTGCGTGATGGCGAACGGCACCCCGGAGGCGGCGACGGCCGCCTGCGGGGTGACCCCGCAGGCCCAGAAGACCGGGACGTCGCCGGGTTCCAGGTCGACGGCGTCCCCGAACTCCGGGGCGTCGAGGGACCCGGCGAGCAGGGCGCCGGGGTCGCCGACGTGCACGGGTGCGCCGTGGACCGCGGGCACGCGCGCGGTCACCTCCACCGCGGTGGCGACGAGGGCGGCGGGGACGGGCCGCATCGAGACGACGAGGGGGCCGTGCACGCGCCCGGCCGGGCGGCACTGCCGCGTGGTGACGTGCATGGGGACGTTGCGCCGCTGCTCGACGTGGCGCAGCGGCACGCCGGCCTCGGCCAGCGCGGTCTCGAAGGTGAAGCTGCAGCCGATGGAGAAGGCGACGAGGTCCTCGCGCCAGTGCTCGCGCACGTCGGTGGGCTCGTCCACGAGCCGCCCGTCGCGCCAGACCCGGTAGCGGGGCAGGTCGGTGCGCAGGTCGGCGCCGGGCGCGAGGGCGGTGCCGGTCTCCCCGGGTCCGGTGACGTCGAGGACGGGGCACGAGCGCGGGTTGCGCTGGGCGAACAGCAGCACGTCCCAGGCCCAGTCGCGCGGCACCGCGACGAGGTTGGTCTGCGTGGACCCGGGCGACCAGCCGGCCGTGGGCACGGCCGTCCCGGCGCGGAACAGCGCCCGCGCCCGCTCGGGCGGGGTGTCCGCGGGGGAGGTGCGCTGCGCGTCGCTCACGGGGCCTCCGTCGGTCCGGTCGAGGTCGTGCACAGCACTGTAGGGATCGTTCAACGATCTGTCTGCCCCCTGCGCGACCGCGGTTCAGCCGTGCGCCGCCAGCAACTGCGCCTCCGCGCGGTCCAGGTAGGCGGCGAGCAACCGCCCGGCGCGCCCGCGCTCACCGGCCTCGAGGTGGTCGGCGATGCGCGCGTTGTCCTCCAGGTACGGCTCGTGGAAGGGGCGCGGGTCGGCGACGACGACGAAGGCGAGCCGCAGCTCGGCGAGCAGGTGGCGCATGCTCTCGTCCATGCGGGGACTGCCCGCCAGGGCGACGAGCGCGGCGTGGAAGTGGCTGTTCGCCGTGCCCACGCCGTCCCAGTCACCGGCCCGCCCGGCTGCGCGCCCCTCCTCGACGGCTGCGTGGACCCGTTGCAGGGCAACGGGGTCGTGCGGTCCGTCGACGGCGGCGAACTCCAGCACGCGCCGGAAGCGGTACACGTCGGCCACGTCGGCGGTGGTCAGCGAGCGGACGAAGACGCCGCGGTGCAGCTCGTGGTGCAGCAGCCCCTCGCGCACGAGGAGGCGGAAGGCCTCGCGCAGCGTGTTGCGCGAGACGCCCAGGGACACGCTGGTCGCGTCCTCCGGCAGCCGCGTCCCCGGCACCAGCGCCCCCTCGGCGACGAGGTCGCGCAGCGCCTCGGCGACGCGGTCGGCGCCGCCGCCGGCCAGGGCGCGACCGGCGGAGCTCAGCCGCTCCGGCAGTCGCGCACCGCTGCCCGCGGATCGGGGTCCCATCCGGCGAAACATAGTCGCAACGACGGAACCGTTGCCAGGTCGTTGAACAACTCGCTAGCGTCGGCGCCCGTCCGCTCCTCCCTCCCCCACCTGGTGAGGTCATCGTGGCCCTTTCCCCCCGTTCCCTGCGCGCCGGCTGGCGCGCCGCCGTCCTCGGCGGCTGCGCCACCGCGCTCGTGGCGGGTGGTGCGGCGGCACCCTCCGCCGCGCAGCCCGCACCCGCGAGCGCGCTGCCGTGCGCGGCGCCCTCGACCGTCCCCACCGTCGAGGAGTCCCGCCTCGGCCAGCCCCTGGTGCCCGGCGGGGAGGCCGCCTCCGCGCAGTTCCTGCGCGCGGCCGGCTTCGACGCCCTCGTGGAGGAGTTCGCCGCGCGGTTGTGCGCGGCGAGCACCCTGCAGGAGGCGCACGAGCTCGTGCGCGGCAGCGGGCAGCGGCTGTGGGACACGGCCGTCGCCCGCGCCCAGGGCCGGCTGACCAGCGGCACGATCGACCGCTACGACGACCGCCCGCTGTACTGGGCGCGCACGTCGATGAGCGCGGCGCTGCGCTCGCTGGACGCTGCGTACCTGGAGAGCCCGCTGCAGCGGCAGGGCCTGCTGCACGTGCTCGACCGCACCAGCCGCGGCATCTCCTCGGTCGACTGGTCGCAGGAGGAACCCGGGGCGACCCGCGTGGTCATCAGCGGTTTCGACACCTACAGCCTCGACGCGAGCCTGCGCAACTCCAACCCCTCGGGGGCCACCGCGCTGCAGCTGGACGGCCGCACGGTGCAGACCCCGCAGGGGCCGGTCACCGTCGAGGCCGTCGTCCTGCCCGTCAACTACACCGACTTCGACCAGGGCGTCGTCGAGGACGCGTTCGGCCCGGTGCTGGCCACCGGGGAGGACCGCACCGACATGGTCATGACGATCAGCCAGACCGGCCGCGGCCGCATGGACGTCGAGCAGTGGGCCGCCAACGCGCGCGGCGGCTCGCCCGACAACAACCGCAACCAGCAGTTCGGCCCCGTCTCGCGCTCCTCGCACTGGCCGCAGCCGTACGACTCGCCGGAGTGGATCGAGACGACGCTGCCGTACGAGGCGATGATCGCCGCCGGCACCGGTCCGTGGCCGGTGCAGCTCAACGACGGGATCTGCGAGTGGCCCGCCGGGACCTGGCCGGACCCGACGGCCCTGCGGTGCGCGGACGACCCGAGCCCCGGCAGCCGGGCCGCCTCCGGCCCGGGCGGCAGCTACCTCTCCAACGAGAGCATGTACCGCTCCAACCGGCTGCGGATCGGGATGCAGGCCTGGGACGTGCCCGGCGGGCACCTGCACGTCTCCGCGCTGCAGTACCCCGAGGACCTCTCGCTGCTGACCGACCCCGCGTTCGAGGCCGACCGGCGGGCCGTCGTCGACCAGACGGTCGCCCTCGTCACCGCCGCCGGTGCCGGGGGGGGGGGGGGGGGGGGGGGGGGGGGCGGGGGGTGGGGGGGGGGGGGGGGGGGGCCCCCCCCCCCCGGGGGCCGGGGGGGGGGGGGGGGGGGCCCCCCCCTCGCGCAGGGCGGCGGCGACGTC
>NZ_JBJLSF010000139.1:0-7611 GCF_050871885.1 Kineococcus aridisoli
GCGGCCGCCGCGGCGGCGGCCAGCGGCGCCACGGTCTCCGGCTACGTCGGCGCCGTCGGCGACTGCACCGGCGCCGTGACGGCCGGCTACGCCAACGGCCTCATCCCGCGCAGCGCGCTCTGCCCGCTGTGGGGCGCACCCCACCACGTGCTGCGCGCCGACGCCGCCAACGCCTTCCAGGCCCTCAGCCAGGCCTACGCGGCCGAGTTCGGCAACCCCATCTCGATCACCGACTCCTACCGCACCCTGGCCGAGCAGATCGACGTCAAGGCCCGCAAGCCCGGGCTGGCGGCCAAGCCGGGCACCAGCCGGCACGGCCTGGGCATCGCCGTCGACCTCGGCGGGGGCATCCAGAACGCGGACACCGCCCAGCACCAGTGGATGGACCGCAACGCCGCGCTGTACGGCTGGATCAACCCGGCCTGGGCGCAGAACCGCAGCGGTCAGTTCGAGCCCTGGCACTGGGAGTTCACCGGCTGATGAGCCTGTCGGCGGCCGTGCGGCGGCCACCGGCCCGGCACGCGTTCTGCGCGTGGGACGGGCCGCTGGCCATGGCGCACCGGGGCTTCTCCCGCGACGGGCTGGAGAACTCGCTGGCGGCCTTCGCCGCCGCCGTCGAGCTGGGCTACACCTACCTGGAGACCGACGTGCGGGCGAGCGCCGACGGCGTGCCCGTCGCCTTCCACGACGAGCGCCTCGACCGGGCCACCGACGCGCGCGGCGTGCTGGAGCAGCTGCCGTGGTCGGCGGTGCGCACGGCGCGCATCGCCGGCCGCGAGCCCGTGCCGACGCTGGAGGAGGTCCTGGGGACCTTCCCGCACGCCCGCTTCAACCTCGACGTCAAGACGGCGGCCGCGCTGCCCGGCCTGCCGGAGGTGCTGCGCCGCACCAGGGCCCATGGCCGGGTGCTCGTCACGGCGTTCGCGGAACCCCGCCGGCGGGCGGCGCTGGCGGCCGCCGGGGGCCAGGAGGCGACGTCGGCGAGCTCCCTGCGCACCGCGCTGACCCTGGCCGCCTCGGGCCTGCGCGCGGACCGGCTCGTGCGCGCCGCGCTCGGCGGGGTGGACGCCGTGCAGGTGCCCGTGCGCCGGGACGGGCTGCGGGTGGTCTCCCCGGGCTTCGTCGACGCGGTCCACCGGGCGGGGGCGCAGGTGCACGTGTGGACGGTGGACGACCCCGTGCAGATGGGCGCGCTGCTGGACCTCGGCGTGGACGGGATCATCACCGACCGCGCCGACGTGCTCAAGGACGTGCTGGTGGCCCGCGGTCAGTGGACCGCGTGAGCGCCGCGCCGGACGCCCGCACGCTGCGACGGGCCCGGCGCAGCTGGTACGTCTACGACTGGGCGAACTCGGCGTACGTCACGACGACGCAGACGGTGCTGTTCGCGCCCTACCTCACGGTGCTGGCCCGGCGCGCCGCGTGCCCGGAGGCCCCCGAGGGCTGCACCCGGCCGCTGTCGGTGCTGGGCCTGCCCGTCGCGCCCGGCTCGCTGGCGCTCTACACGATCACGGTGGCCACGGTGCTGTCCGCGCTGCTGCTGCCCTTCGTGGGGGCGCTGGCCGACCGCAGCCGCCACCGGCACCGGCTGCTGGGGCTCTTCGCCTGGACCGGCGCCACCGCGGCGACGGCCATGGTCGCCCTGGGCGGGGACCGCTGGTGGCTGGGGGTGCTGCTGGCGCTGGTCGCCACCACCGGCCTGGTCTGGTCGGCCGTGGTCAACGACGCCCTGCTGTGCGACGTGGCACCACCGGCCGAGCGGGACACCGCCTCCTCGCGCGGCTGGGCCGCCGGCTACCTCGGCGGGTTCCTGCTGCTGGCGGCCAACCTGGCCGTCGTCTCCTCCCCGAGCTCGCTGGGGCTGACCGACGAGTGGGCGGTGCGCCTGTCGCTGGCCTCCGCCGGGCTGTGGTGGGGCCTGTTCACCCTCGTGCCGGTGCTGGGGCTGCGCCGGCTGCCGCCGCGCGAGCCGCCGGCGCCTGCACCGGGCCGGCAGGGGTCGCTCAGCGCGCCGGTGCGCCAGCTCGCGCAGACGCTGCGCGGGCTGCGCCGGCACCCGCAGGTGCTGCGCTTCCTGCTGGCCTACCTGCTCTTCAACGACGGCATCCAGACGGTGGTGGCCGCGGCGAGCATCTACGGGCAGGAGGAGCTCGGCTTCTCCTCCGCCCAGCTGCTGACGACGGTGCTCCTCGTGCAGGCCGTCGCCTTCGCCGGGGCGCTCGCCTTCGGCCGTGCGGCGGTGCGCTTCGGCGCGCAGCGCACCGTGCTGGTGGGGCTGCTGCTGTGGATCGTCGTGGTGCTGGCGGCCTTCGCGGTGCCGCGCGGGGCCTTCGGCACCTGGCTGGTGCTGGCGGTGCTCATCGGCCTGGTGCTCGGGGGGACGCAGGCGCTGTCCCGCTCGCTCTACAGCCGCCTGGTCCCGGTGGGCGCGGAGGCGGAGTACTTCGGCCTGTACCAGGCCGGCGAGCGCGGAACGAGCTGGTTGGGGACACTGGTGTTCGGGCTCGTCGCACAGCTGAGCGGGTCCTACCGTCCCGCGCTGGTGGCACTGCTGGTGTTCTTCGTCGCCGGGGCGGTCCTGCTGGCGCGGGTGGACGTCGAAGCCGGTGTTCGACAGGCACGCGCCGGTGCTGAGCCCGTACTCTGAGTAACCGGTCAACCTCGCTGCGCACATGAACTTCACACTCCTGCCGCGGGAGTGGCGGAACAGCGGGGGTCGTCGCGGCGTTCAACCATTCAGTCCCCCCGCTCCCCGACCCGGGGAGCCGCCACATCGAGGGGACGGTGGGGAGGGTCACATGAGCGAGCGCAACCTGCGAGGATCCCGCCTCGGAGCCGCGAGCCTCGAGAGCGAGTCCGGCGTCGAGCCGGCGGAACGCCAGCAAGTCACGTACCACTGCCCGAACGGACACACCGTCGTGGTGCCCATGTCGCTGGAGGCCGAAGTGCCGCCGCTGTGGGAGTGCCGTTGCGGGGCGGAGGCGTTGCGTGCCGACACCGACGCCCCGGAGAGGAAGGCCGGCAAGCCGGCGCGCACGCACTGGGACATGCTCCTGGAGCGGCGCACCATCGCCGAGCTCGAGGTCCTGCTCGACGAGCGCCTCGAACTGCTGCGCAACCGTCAGCTGATCAAGCGCAGCGCCTGAGTCCGGACCAGGAGGCCGGTCCCCTCGCGGGGGCCGGCCTTCGTGCTGCCCGGGGGGCCTAGCGCCGCCCCGGGCCCAGCTCGCGGGGGCCGCCGTCCACCACGTCACCGTCGACGACGTCCCCGTCCAGCACGTCCCCGGGCACCACGTCCCCGGGCACGACGCCGCCCGCGGCGCGGACCGCCCGCTCGACGCGGCGGCGCACCAGCCGCGCGAACGCGCGCCGCAGCAGCCGCCGGGTCACCGGGACGATGCACAGCAGGCCCAGCACGTCGCTCAGCAGCCCGGGCAGCACCAGCAGCACACCACCGGCCCCGGTGAGCAGGGCGTCGCCGACGGCACCGGGGTGCTGACCGGGCACCGGCGCGCCCCACGGCCGGGCGACGCCGAGCCGGAAGGCCTCGAGCCCCCGGCGGCCCGCGCGGCGCAGCACGGCGACTCCCGCCGCGGTCTCCACGAGCAGCAGCACCAGCACCCACGCCGTGCCCACCAGGTGCCCCACCTGCATCAGCAGCCAGATCTCGACCGCGAGCAGGAGCAGCACCGCCAGCGGCAGCCACGTCGTCCAGCGCCGCCGCCGGCGGCGGGCGGCGCCACCAGCGGGCCCGCCCGGTCCGGGCAGCGCGCTCACGCCGGCACCGGGTCGCTCGCCGGCGCGAGGGGGACCCGCCGCCCACCGCCCGGCCGGCGCTCACCGCGGCGGGCGGTGAGCAGCAGCAGGACGCCCAGGGCGCTCAGCGCCAGCTCGGGCAGCGCACCCACCCGGGTGGCGAGGGTCTGCGTCGAGCGCAGCACCACCTCGCCCTGCAGCACGTCGGTGGTGAACAGCGTGCTCTCCTCGTGCGCGACGCCGTCGGGGGTGATGATCGCGCTGACGCCCACGGTGGAGATCTGCACGACCGCGCGACCGCTCTCCACCGCCCGCAACCGCGACATCGCCAGCTGCTGGACCGCCTCGTCGGAGTAGCCGAAGGTGGCGTTGTTGGTCTGCACGACGAGGAACTGCGCACCGGCGCGCACCGAGTCGCGGACGGTGTCGTCGAAGGCCACCTCGAAGCAGATGACGTCCCCGACCCGCACCCCGCCCATCTCCAGCAGCCCCACGTGGTCGCCGTGGACGAAGTCGCGCGGCACCAGGTCGACCTTGTCGGTGATCGCGCGGAAGAAGGAGCGGTAGGGCATGTACTCCGCGAACGGAGCCGGCCGCTGCTTGACGTAGTGCCGGCTGTCGTCCTCGCGGGCGCCCTCGATGCCGTCGGCCGGCGTGACCACCAGCCCGGTGTTCGAGACGTTCTCGCCGGGCCCCTGCAGGACGGCGCCCACGAGCAGCGGCACGCCGACCGCGTCCGCGGCCTGCTCGATCACCGCGCGCGCGTCGGCGTTCTCGTAGGGGTCGATGTCGCTGGAGTTCTCCGGCCACAGCACCAGGTCCGGCTGCGGCGCGGAGCCGTCGGCGACCTGCTGGGCCAGGGCCAGCGTCGCGCGGGCGTGGTTGTCCAGCACCGCGCGCCGCTCGGCGTTGAACTCCAGGCCCTCGGCGGGGGTGTTGCCCTGCACGGCGGCCACGCGCCGGGTGCCGTCCTCGGCCCCGGTCGGGCGGGGCACCAGCGCTCCCGAGGAGGTGACGAGCGCGGCGGCCAGCAGGGACAGCACCGCCGGGCGCAGCCGCGGCACCCCGCGCGCGGCTCCGGCCGGTGCCGGCAGCCGCAGCAGCGCCAGCACGGCCTGCGCCACGAGGGCGCCGGCCAGGGCGACCCCGAAGGTGACCAGCGGGGAGCCGCCCAGCGCGGCCAGCCCCAGCGTCGGGGCGTCGGCCTGCGAGAAGGCCAGCCGGCCCCAGGGGAAGCCCTCGAAGGGGATCCGCTCGCGGGCCGCCTCGATGCCCGTCCACCCGCAGGCCACCGCGAGCGGGGCCAGGCGCCAGCGGGCCCGCTGCAGGCGCGGCAGCAGCCCACCCAGGACGGCGTAGAAGAGCGCGCAGGCCACCGTCAGGGCCGACCAGGGCAGCAGCCCCACGAAGGTGCCGCTCCACGACAGGTGCGGGAACATGAACGCCAGCCCGAACAGCAGCCCGGCCAGGACGCCGCGGCGGGCGCGCACGCGGTGGGTGGCCAGCGCCAGCAGCGCCACCGCGACGATCGCACCCGGCCACCAGCCGGCCGTCGAGACCGCTCCGGGGAAGGCGGCCCAGGCCGCCGCGCCACCCAGGACGGCCAGCAGCAGGCTGAGCGGCAGCAGGGCCGGCGGCGGATCGGCCGGGCGGACGCGGTGCATCCGCCGAGGGTACGTCGTGCGCGGACCCGCCAGCGGTCCAGGTGCTCACGGACCCGCCGGCGGTCCAGGCCGAGTCCGCGCCGCCCGTCGGGCCGTCGCACGCCCCGTCGGCCACGAGGCGCACGCCGTTGTCTAAGGGCACGCGGACTCGACCCCGTCCACACCGCCCGGCATCGCGCGCCGCCGTCGTCGCAGGTGGTGCGGCTGCGACGGCGGTGGCGCGGCGTGCCGGGCGGTCGTGCAGGTCGTGGACTGCACCTGTGAAACTACTCGGCCGCCGCCGGGTGTCAACCGGCGCCTGACCTGCGGCGACGCGCAACGCGGCAGGTCACGAGGGGGTCGCTGCGCAGGTGCGGACCCCCGCCGCCCGGCGTGTCGTCGGCGTGTCGCCCACGTGTCGAGAGGGGGTCGAGGGGTTGGCGTGACGGGCGGCCCGGCGCCGCCCGCCCCACCGCCCCGTCAGCCCGTCAGGTCGTCAGGTCGTCGTGCACGAGGGCCCCGCCCACGACCGTCCGCCGGCACCGCGGCAGCGGCGCCCCGGGGCCCAGGTCCGGCAGGCCCGGGGTGCCCGACCGCGCATCGGTGCTCCACCCGGACAGCCGCCGGTCGGGCGCCTGCACGACGAGGTCGCCGACGTCCCAGACGGCGTAGTCGGCCGGGGCACCCGGGCGCAGCACGCCCGGGTGCCCCGTGCCCGCCAGGCGGTGCCCGCCGCGCGTGTGCGCCAGGAACGCCGCGCGCACCGACACCGCGTGCTCGGGGGTGGTGGCGAACCCCGCGGCCCGCACCGCCTCCCACGGCCCGAAGGGGGTGACCGGGGTGTCCGAGCCCAGGGCCAGCGGGACCCCGGCGGCGGCGAACGCGGCGAAGGGGTGCAGGGCCCGGGCGCGCTCGGCGCCCAGCCGCCGGGCGTACAGCCCGCCCGCACCGCCCCACGTCGCGTCGAAGGCCGGCTGCGCGCTCACCGCCGTGCCCAGCCGGGCGAAGACGGCCACGACCTCGGCGTCGGCGGCCACGGCGTGCTCCACGCGGTGCCCGGCGGCCGCGACGGCGCTGGCGCCCAGGTCGGCGGCCACCGCCTCCAGGGCCTCGGCCACCAGGTGCAGCGCCGCGTCGCCGATGGCGTGGAAGGCCGCCTGGACCCCGGCGCGGGTGCAGGCGTGCAGGTGGTCGCGCACCGCCGCGGCGTCCAGGTGCAGCCGCCCGCGCTCGCCCGGCGCGTCGGCGTAGTCGGCGCGCAGGGCGGCCGTGCGCGAGCCCAGCGCCCCGTCGACGGCCAGGTCCCCGCCCAGGCCGGCCGGCCGCGCCCCGGCCTCAGCGGCCTGCGCGAGCACCGCGCGGACGCCGCCGGGGTCGCGGACCAGCTCGGCGAGGTAGCCCACGACCTCCGGCAGCGGCTCGCGCCCGGCGGCGCGCTCGGCCGGGCTGCCGGCACCGGCCAGGCGCTGCAGGGCGGCCAGGTCCCCGGGCGGTGCCAGCCAGCGCCCGGACATCTCGTGCACGGCGCCGATCCCGGCGCGGGCGGCGGCGCGCAGGGCGGCGCGGTGGGCCTGCTCGGCGTCGGCGGCGCTCAGCACGGCCCAGCGGGCCTCCAGCGCCGCGTGGTGGGCCTCGGTGCGCACCCAGCCGTCCTCGTCCCAGCCGGCCAGCCCGCGCAGCCCGCCGCCGGCGGCGAGGGCGGTGGAGACCAGGGCGCTGTGGCCGTCCACGCGCGAGAGCAGCACCGCGGCACCGGCGCCGGCGCGGTCCAGCTCGGCGCGGGTGGGCGGCCGGTCACCGGCCGGCCAGCGGGACTCGTCCCAGCCGAACCCGGCGACGAAGCCGCCCGGTCGCGCGGCGGCCGCCGCGGCGACGGCCGCCAGCAGCTCGCCGCTGCTGGAGGTCAGGCCGAGGTCGAGACCGGTGGCACGCAGCCCCGTCTCCGTGAGGTGCACGTGCGCGTCGACGAAGGCCGGGGTGACCAGGCGCCCCTCCAGCTCGACGACCTCGTCACCGGGGCGGGTCCACGGGCCCGCGCCCTCCTCGGGGCCGATCCACGCGATCGTCGCGCCGTCCACGAGCATCGCGGTCGCGAACGGGTCGGCGGGGCTGTACACCGCTCCGCCGCGGTAGAGCCTGCGGGTAGCCACCCGGGCAGCCTAGGCAGCCCCGGAGCACGAGCGCCCGCGGCCCCGCCCGGCAGGGCGGGACC
>NZ_JBJLSF010000140.1:0-7521 GCF_050871885.1 Kineococcus aridisoli
GCCGGACCCGCGGCGGGTCTGGGGTTGTGGTCGACCCGCCCGGCGGTTTGGTCGGAGGCCCAGCCCCGGTCGAGGGGGGCGGGGGCCACCCGCCGGGCCGGGCGCCCGGCCCCCTCGCCGGAGAACGGCGGCAGCCCCACGAGGACGTGGTCGATGCGCGCGCTCGGCTGGTGCACCCGCGCGACCCAGGGGTTGGCCCGGTCCCACGTCAGGCCGCTGTCGCCGGGCTCGGCGTAGTGCCAGGAGTCGACGAGCACCAGGCCCGGGACGGGGCCGGCGGTGAGGTAGCCACCGGCCAGGCGCAGCTCGTCCGACTCCGCGACCGCGTTGAAGTCGCCGGTGAGCACCGGCGGGTAGAACTCCCGGGGGCGGTGCCGCTCGGCGACGAAGCCGACGAGCTCGCGCACCTGCGCGACGCGCACGGCGGACTCGGCCGGGGAGGAGTTCAGGTGCGTGGTGGTGAACGGCAGCGGCCGTCGCGGGGCGTCCACGAGCACCTGCAGCGCGGTGCGCCCCTCGTCCTCGTGGCCCCCGGCGGGCAGCCGGCGCACGCGTTCCTCCAGCAGCGGGTACCGGCTCAGGACGGCGTTGCCGAACTGCAGCTCCTCGGCGCCGGCGGCCTCGCCGGTGGAGAGCAGCCGGCGCTGCCAGCGCTGCGGCGCCGGCGAGGGGGACCAGGCGACGTGCATCCCCAGCCGCTCGCCCAGCCAGTGCGCGAGGTTCTCGTCCCCGTCGGCCCACACCTCCTGCAGGCCGACGACGTCCGGCGCGTGCTCGGCGAGGACGGCGAGCAGGGCCTCGCGGCGGGCGCGCCAGTCGCCGAAGCGCCACCACACGTTCCAGGTCATGACCCGCAGGGGCGCGTCGGCGGTGCCGGGGGTGGAGGGGGCAGGCGTGCTCATCTCGGCGCCGAGTCTCGCAGCCGGCCGCACGCGCACCGCGCCGGGGGCCCGCCCGTCACGGCGCACCCGTGGCGGTGCTCGTGGCGGTGCTCGTGGTGGTGGCGCTCGGGCGCGGCAGCGCCGTGCCGTCCTCGCCGAGCTCGGCCATGCCGGGGAAGGCGGTGACGGCCGACCCCCACCGGCGCGCGGCGCGAGCCGCCCGCAGCAGGGCCGCCGCGGCCGCGGCGCGGTCGGGGGCGGAGGCCGCGACCACGTCGGCGTGCACGCCGGCCAGGCGCTCCTCCACCGCCGCCGCGAGGGCGGCCGCCGCCTGCGGGGTGGCCGCCTCGACGTCGTAGCCGGCGGCGGCCTCGACGGGGGCGGCGCCGCGCGCCAGCAGCAGGTCGACGAGGTCGTCGCGGGCCACCCGGTGCGCGTCCAGGTCCGCGGCGGCCTCCGCGCGCCGCTCGGGGCCGGCGCGGCCGGTGACGAGGCCGTAGGCGTGCACCGCCGCGTGCTCCCCGGCCAGGGCGCGCTGCAGGGCCGCCGTGCCCGCCTCGTCGGCGGGGCCGGCCGTCGGGGAGCCGGCCGGGGAGCTGGAGGAGGTGGTCGGCGCCGGCACGGGCGGGGCCGGCAGCGCCGTGGCCGTGGCCAGGCCGTCGAGCAGCAGCGCGCGCGAGGCGGCGATCGAGGCGAGCAGCCGGGCCGTGCCGGCGCCGGTGCGCCCCGCCCCGGTGGCCGTCGCCGTGGCCAGCGCGGAGGCCGCGGTGGTGGCCAGGCGCGAGAGCAGCGCGGCCGGGTCCGCCGCGGTCGCGCCGGTCGTCGCGCCGGTCGTCGCGGTGGCCGTCACGGTGGCCGTCACGGCCTCCTCGGCGTCCGCGCCCAGCGCCCGCAGGTGGGCGGTGCAGGTCTGCACGAGCGCGCTCGCGGCCTGCTGCAGCGGAGCGGCGGCCGCGGCGGCCGGCAGGGCGAGCCCGAGCAGGTCGCGGGTCTCGGCCACGGCCCGGGTGCGGGCGTCGTCGTCGGGTCCCGCCGCGGCCGTGGGGGTGGGCTCCTCCCCGGCGACCCAGCGCACGCCGCAGCCGGTGAGGGACCACGCGCCGAGCGCGGCGCCCGCCGCGAGGAGCAGGCCGCGGCGCGACGGGGAGGGCACGGGCACGCGGGCATCGTGCCACCTCGCCCGGACGGGGCAGCGGGGGTGCGCGCGGCTCGGTGCCGCCCGCGCGCCGGGATAGGCTGTCCCGTCGTGCCCGGCCCCACCGGCTGGTCGCGCGAGAACTCGAGAGCAGGGGAGGAACGGTCGTGCCGTCGTTGGACGAGGCCGTGACCGCGGTGCTGGCCCCCGTGTTCGCCGCCGGCGGGGAGCTCGGCGGGGACCTCGCCCTCGAGGAGGTCGCCGTCACCAGCGCGGGCCGCCGCAAGGTCGTGCGGGTCGTGGTCGACAAGGCCGGCGACGAACCGGGGGAGCTGGACCTCGACGCGGTCGCGCGGGCCTCGACGGCGGTCTCGCAGGCCCTGGACGACTCCGACGCCCTCGGCGAGGCCGCCTACACCCTCGAGGTCAGCTCCCCGGGCGTCGACCGCCCGCTCACCACCCCCCGGCACTGGTCGCGCGCCCGCGGCCGGCTGGTGCGCGCCGTCCTCGGCGACGGCGGCGCGCTGCTCGGCCGGGTGCGCGAGGTGGACGCCGACGGCGTGCTCGTGACGCTGGAGCCCCAGGCCGTCAAGGGCAGGCCGCCGCGGGCCGCGGACGTCGGGGCGCCCCGGCGGCTGGCCTGGGCCGAGCTGGTGCGCGGCGAGGTGCAGGTGGAGTTCCGCCGCGCCGGCGACGACGAGCCGGACGACGAGCTGGACGAGGACGACGAGCTGGACGAGCTGGACGACGCGGTCGAGCCCGACGAGGACGAACGCGAGGACGAGCAGTGAACATCGACATGGCCGCGCTGCGGATGCTGGAGCGCGAGAAGGAGATCCCCTTCGAGACGCTCGTGCGGGCCATCGAGCAGGCGCTGCTCGTGGCCTACCACCGCACCGAGCACGCCGACCACAAGGCGCACCCCGACGCCCGCGTCGACCTCGACCGCGCCAGCGGCGAGGTGCGCGTGATGGCCCGGGAGCTCGCCGAGGACGGCACCCCGGTCGGCGAGTACGACGACACCCCCTCCGGCTTCGGCCGGATCGCGGCCACCACGGCCCGCCAGGTGATCCTGCAGCGGCTGCGCGACGCGGAGGACGAGGCCGTGCTCGGCGAGTTCGCCCGCAGCGAGGGCGAGATCGTCTCCGGCGTCGTCCAGCAGGGGCGCGACCCGCGCGTCGTGCAGGTCGACCTCGGCACGCTCGAGGGCGTGCTGCCGCCGGCCGAGCAGGTGCCGGGGGAGCGCTACGAGCACGGCAGCCGCCTGCGCTGCTTCGTGGTGAGCGTCAAGAAGGGCCCCAAGGGCCCGCAGGTGGTGCTCTCGCGCTCGCACCCGCTGCTCGTGCGCAAGCTGTTCGCGCTGGAGGTGCCCGAGATCGCGGACGGCACCGTCCAGATCACCGCCCTCTCGCGCGAGGCGGGGCACCGCTCGAAGATGGCGGTGCGCGCCACGCGGCCCGGGATCAACGCCAAGGGCGCCTGCATCGGCCCGATGGGCCAGCGCGTGCGGGCGGTCATGGCCGAGCTGCGCGGCGAGAAGATCGACATCATCGACCACAGCGACGACCCGGCGCAGTTCGTCGCCAACGCGCTCTCGCCCGCGCGGGTCACCTCGGTGGCGGTCGTCGACGAGGCCACCCGCTCGGCGCGGGTGGTCGTCCCCGACTACCAGCTGTCGCTGGCGATCGGCAAGGAGGGTCAGAACGCCCGCCTCGCCGCCAAGCTCACGGGCTGGCGCATCGACATCCGGCCGGACACCGAGGCGGCCGGCGGCTCGGCCGGCGACCCGGCCGGTGCGTCGACCCCGGGCGAGAGCTGAGCGGGAAGGGCTACACTGCCCACATCGTTACAGTGCTTGGAACCGGTCGTGCCGATCGGCCGTCCACCGCGCCCGTCGCCCGGGCGACCCCGCGAGGGGGCCGCACCGAGCCGGTGCGCACGTGCGTGGGTTGCCGACAGCGGGACGCCCGGTCCACCTTGTTGCGGGTCGTCGCCGCGAGCGACGAGGCGGGGGACCTCCTCGTCGACGCGCAGCGACGTCTCCCCGGCAGGGGCGCGTGGCTGCACCAGCGGTCCTCGTGCCTGGAGCAGGCGGAGAGGCGCCGGGCGTTCGCCCGTGCGCTGCGCCGCCCGGCTCCCCTCGACACCTCGGGCGTACGGTCCTACCTGGACTCGTGCGGCTCCGAGGACGTCGAACCCCCCACCACCGACGAGAACGGGTCGAACAGCTGATGAGCACCCGATGAGCTTCCAGCGATGAATCCCCCCGACTGACGACGGTCCGCGCCCCGAGTGGTAGCCCGGACCGAGACAGGAGAGAAGTGGCAAAGGTCCGGGTCTACGAGCTCGCCAAGGAGTTCGGAGTCGAGAGCAAGGTCGTCCTGGCCACGCTCAAGGAGATGGGCGAGTTCGTCCGGTCGGCGAGCTCGACCGTGGAACCGCCGGTCATCCGACGGCTGAAGGACAAGTTCCCCCAGGACGGCGCCGCAGGTGGCCGTCCGAGCCCGGCGGCGAAGCCGGGTCCCCGTCTGCCGCAGGGTGCCCGTCCGGGTCCTGCGCCGGCTGCGCGCCCCCAGGCGCCGGCCCCCGCGCGTCCGGCGGCTCCGGCCGCGCCCGCCCCGTCGCCGGCCGCCCCCGCGGCTCCGGCCGCGCCGGCAGCGCCGGTCGCCCCCGCTGCGGCCTCGCCCGCCTTCCAGGCGCCCGCGGCCTCGGCCCCGAGCGCCCCGGAGCAGCGTCCGGCCGCCGCGCAGCGCCCCGCCGCGCCCTCGCCGCAGCGTCCCGCTCCGGCGCGTCCGTCGACCCCGCCCGCCTCCGGCGGACCCGGTCAGGGACCGCGTCCGGGGGCCCGCCCCGGCGCTCCCGCGGCTCCCGGTCAGGGCGGTCGTCCCGGTGCCCCCGCGGCTCCGGGTGCGCGTCGTCCCGGTCCGCCCGACCGCGGCGCTCCCGGTGAGCGCCCGCGCTCGGACCGCCCGGAGCGCTCGGACCGCCCCCAGGGCGGAGACCGCGGTCAGGGTCGTCCGGCCGGTCCCGGTGGCGCTCCGCGCCCCGGTGCCCCGCGCCCGGGCAACAACCCGTTCGCCCCGAGCCAGGGCATGCCCCGTTCGCAGGACCGCGACCGCGACCGCGGTCAGGGCGGCCCCGGCGGTGCGGGTGGCCAGGCCGGCGGGATGCCCCGTCCCCAGGGCGCCCCGCGTCCGGGCAACAACCCCTTCGCGGCCAACCAGGGCATGCCCCGTCCGCAGGGCGGGCCGCGTCCCGGCCCGGCCGGCCCCGGTGGCCCCCGTCCCGGTGGGCCCCGTCCGAACCCGGGCATGATGCCCGCGCGCCCGACGGTCGGCCGTCCGGGTGCCGGTGCCGGTGCGGGTCGTCCGGGTGCGCCCGGTCGCGGCGGCCCCGGTGGCGGTCGCGGTGGTGGCTTCGGCGGCCGTCCGGGTGGTCCCGGTGGCCCCGGTGCGGGTGCCGGTGGCGGCGGTTTCGCCGGCCGTCCCGGTGGCGGTCCCGGTGGTCGCGGTGGTCGCGGCGGCACGCAGGGCGCGTTCGGTCGCGCCGGTGGCCGTCCGGTCAAGGGCCGCAAGTCCAAGCGCGCGAAGCGCCAGGAGTACGAGGCGATGCAGGCCCCCTCGGTCGGGGGTGTGCAGGTCCCGCGCGGTGACGGCTCGACGGTCGTCCGCATCCGTCGCGGCGCCTCGCTGACCGACTTCGCCGACCGCATCGACGCGAACCCCGCGTCGCTGGTCACGGTGCTGTTCCACCTCGGTGAGATGGCCACCGCGACGCAGTCGTTGGACGAGGACACCTTCCAGGCCCTGGGCGCCGAGCTCGGCTACGTCGTCGAGGTCGTCTCCCCGGAGGACGAGGAGCGCGAGCTGCTCGCCGGGTTCTCGATCGACCTGGACGCCGAGCTGGAGGCCGAGGGCGACGAGGAGCTGGAGTCCCGTCCGCCGGTCGTCACCGTCATGGGTCACGTCGACCACGGCAAGACGAAGCTGCTGGACGCCATCCGCTCCACCGACGTGGTGGCCAAGGAGGCCGGTGGGATCACCCAGACCATCGGCGCCTACCAGGTCACCAAGGAGCACGAGGGCGTCGAGCGGGCGATCACCTTCATCGACACCCCGGGTCACGAGGCCTTCACGGCCATGCGTGCCCGCGGCGCCAAGGTGACCGACATCGCGATCCTCGTGGTCGCGGCCGACGACGGCGTGATGCCCCAGACGATCGAGGCGCTCAACCACGCCCAGGCGGCCGACGTGCCGATCGTGGTCGCGGTGAACAAGATCGACAAGGAGGGCGCGAACCCGGCGAAGGTCCGCCAGCAGCTCACCGAGTACAACCTGGTGGCCGAGGAGTACGGCGGCGACACCATGTTCGTCGACGTCTCCGCCCGCGCCGGGCAGAACATCGACGCGCTGCTCGAGGCGGTCCTGCTCACCGCGGACGCGGCGCTGGACCTGCGGGCCAACCCCCACAAGGACGCCCGCGGCATCGCCATCGAGGGCAACCTCGACAAGGGCCGCGGCCCGGTCGCGACGGTCCTGGTGCAGTCCGGGACCCTGCACGTCGGCGACGCCATCGTCGCGGGCACCGGTTACGGCCGCGTCCGCGCGATGCTCGACGAGCACGGCAACCAGCTCTCGGAGGCGACCCCGTCGCGTCCGGTGCAGGTGCTGGGCCTGACCTCGGTGCCGGGAGCCGGCGACACGTTCCTCGTGGCGCCCGACGACCGCACCGCGCGCCAGATCGCCGAGAAGCGCGACGCCGCCGAGCGCAGCGCCCTGCTGGCGAAGTCGCGCAAGCGGATCTCGCTGGAGGACTTCACCGCCGCCCTCGACCGGGGCAAGGTCGAGAGCCTCAACCTCATCCTCAAGGGTGACGGTGCGGGGTCGGTCGAGGCCCTCGAGGACGCGCTGCTGAAGATCGACGTCGGTGACGAGGTCGAGCTGCGCGTCATCGACCGCGGGGTCGGGGCCATCACGAAGAACAACGTGAACCTCGCCGTGGCCTCGAACGCGATCATCATCGGCTTCAGCGTCCGCCCGGAGCAGCAGACGAAGGAGTACGCCGACCGCGAAGGCGTCGACGTCCGGTACTACTCGGTCATCTACCAGGCGATCGAGGACGTCGAGAACGCCCTCAAGGGCATGCTCAAGCCGGAGTTCGAGGAGGTCCAGCTGGGCACGGCGGAGGTCCGCGAGATCTTCCGCTCCTCCAAGTTCGGCAACATCGCCGGCTGCCTCGTCCGGTCGGGTCTCATCCGGCGCAACACCAAGGCGCGCGTGCTGCGCAACGGTGTCGTGCACGGCGACAACCTCACCATCGAGTCGCTGCGACGGTTCAAGGACGACGCCACCGAGGTCCGCGAGGGCTTCGAGTGCGGCATCGGCCTCGGCTCGTACAACGACCTCCAGGTCGACGACGTCATCGAGACGTTCGAGATGCAGGAGAAGCCGCGCGGCTGACGCGGCCCGAGCACGGTCGCCGGGGGGCGGGACCCGCGGGTCCCGC